>JAITQY010000009.1 GCA_031288675.1 Oscillospiraceae bacterium
AAATAAAACAAATTGACAACGCTTAAATGCCTGTGGTACAATAGAGAAAACCAAAAATGGGATATAACAAAATGGATAATCTTCATCTTATTCCTCCGCACAATATGTTTGAGCCGCAAACATTCCCTGATTCGACAGAACTGCCTGATGGCGCGAAGTCCGTTACTTGGTCTGACAAGCCCACAGAAGGAATGATAAGCCTAACTCCGAATATCGTATATCAGTCCCTAAACGGAGAGGATCAGCGCCTGCAAATTATCACTCCGATGGCGATGTTCGCAATGCCCGGCGTTCCCGCTCCCAAATATCCGTTGGTCGTCTACGTTCCCGGCAGCGCGTTCCGCAGGCAAAATGTCTGGATGGCTCTGCCCCGTATGATCGAAGTCGCTCAGCGCGGTTATGCGGTTGCAATCGTGGAATACCGCCCCACTGAAATCGGCGGAGTATTCCCCGCTCAGCGCGAGGACGCCAAGAGCGCGATACGCTTTATGATAGCTCATGCGGATGAATACGGCATTGACGCTGACAGGATCGCCGTTTGGGGAGACAGCAGCGGCGGACATACCTCCGTCAGCATTGCCGTCACGGCTCCGGAACTTGTTAAATGCTGTGTCGATTGGTTTGGTCCTACTGACATCGCTCTAATGAACTATTACCCCAGCGGAATGGATCATACCGCTCCGTACAGTCCTGAGGGTATGCTGATTGGTGGAAAAAACGTTTTGGAAAACCCCGAACTCGCGCAAGAGGTCAATCCTATCAACTATATCACACCCGAAAATCCCGTTCCTCCGATGCTTATTATGCACGGCTCAAAGGATATGCTCGTTCCGTTCAACCAGTCTGTACGCCTGTACAATAAGCTGAAAGAATGCGGCAAAGATGTACAGTTCTTCAAACTTGAGGGCGGAGGGCATGGCAGCGGCGGTTTTAATTCTGATGAAGCTCTGAATTTAGTTATAGAGTTCTTCAGGGAAAAGCTATAAATAACGCCCATCTGACTGCGCAAAATATTTACATAGAATTCACATTCCCCTATTGACAAATTGCCAAAAATGTGGTATACTGATTATTATTGTTCCTCGGCATAGACACGGAGTACTTCCGACCATGCCTCTGCCGATGGATTATTTATGAAAGGAAGTATCAACAATGTTGCTGAAAGAGCAAAAAACTGCGGTTATTGAAGCGAACCGCACACACGGAACCGACACCGGCTCGCCGGAGGTTCAAATCGCAATCCTCACCGAGCGCATCAACCAGCTTACCGGACACCTTAAAATCCACAAGCATGATAACCATTCACGGCGCGGACTTCTTAAAATGGTCGGTAATCGCCGCAGGTTGCTTGATTATCTCGCTAAAAAGGATATTGAGCGTTACCGTGCGCTGATTGCAAAACTCGGTATCAGAAAGTAAACAACGTTGGGACGCGCGGCTTTATAGCACGCGTCCCAATATAGCAGTTTCAGGCAGGCGGAGCCTGCCTGACGGAAGAAGAGAAGGAGAAAAAAATGATTATTCAAAAGCGCGGGTTTCCGCAAACCCGCAAATACGAAACGGAGTTCGCCGGCCGCCCGTTATCGTTTGAAACCGGCAAGCTTGCGGAACTGGCTAACAGCGCCGTGCTTGTCCGCTATGGTGAAACTACAGTACTTTGCACTGTTACGGCTTCTGAGCGTCCGCGCGACGGTATCGACTATTTCCCGCTTAGCGTAGACTTCGAGGAAAAACTGTACTCCGTCGGACGTATTCCGGGCGGCTATCTGCGCCGCGAAGGTCGTCCGAGCAATCAGGCAATTCTTGTAAGCCGCGTTATTGACCGTCCTATGCGTCCGCTGTTCCCCTCTGATTTGCGCAATGACGTTATCGTCTGCTGCTCGGTTCTCAGTGTTGACCGCGATTGCAGTCCTGAGATAGCCGCTATGCTCGGCGCAAGCTGCGCTACGCATATCTCCGATATACCGTGGAACGGTCCTATCGCCGGTATTCAACTCGGTTATGCGGACGGTAAATATCTGTTCAATCCGACTCTCGCGGAACGCGCGGTTTCTCAAATGACCGTTACCGTCGCGGCTACCAAAGAGAAGATCGTGATGATTGAAGCGGCGGCAAATGAAATCCCGGAAGATATTATGTATAACGGGATTGTAGAGGCGCACAAACTGCTTCAGCCGATTCTCGCTCTTTTTGAAACAATGCGCGCGGAAATCGGCAAAGAGAAGTTCAGTTACGACCACGCTTCATTTAACGATGACCTGTACGATGAACTCTATCACAACTGGCTCGACCGTGTGGAACGCGCTATGGATACAGACGACAAAAACGTCCGCGAAGCCCGTATGAAAGAGTTTTACGATGAAATAAAAGAGAAGCTTACCGACCGTTTCGGTGACGATATTGACGCTTATTGGGAGGAACTCAAGTACCGTCTGCAAAAGAAAGTCGTAAAACGCTGGCTGCTTGACGGCAAACGCGTGGACGGACGCGCAATGAACGAAATCCGTCCTCTGTCCGCAGAGGTCGGGCTTATTCCGCGCGTACACGGTTCCGGTCTTTTTACACGCGGTCAAACTCAAGTCCTCAGCATTTGTACTCTTGACACTATG
>JAITQY010000020.1 GCA_031288675.1 Oscillospiraceae bacterium
ACGCAACGGGAGAAAATTTCTTTGAACAGCTGACACGGGCGTTTGCGTTCTTTTTGCCCGTAGCATTCGCGCTCGGCGCCGTAATCGTATATATCCTGCCGGTCATTGCGGGTGATAAGGAAGATAGTTTCCAAAAATCCGCGCTGACGTTCCTTGTGATAGCCTTTCCGGCAGCGCTGACTATAAATATTCCGCTGATTTACCGGTCGGCAATAGCGTCGGCGTCCAAAATAGGCGTACTGTTCCGTGACAGCAAGGCGGTTGACGCGCTTGCGAAAGTCCGGACAGCATACATAGAGCGGGAGGGTTTTCTCACTTCCGGAAAATACAAAGTAGTAAATGTAGAGAGCGAAACGGTATCAGACCGCGACGCGGCGCTTATCGCGCTGTCCGCGCTTAGTAACGCGCAGTCCGGCAAGTGGGCGAGAAAGACAGCCGCGCTGAGGGGCGCTTTGCCGGTAGGAACAAAAATTCCGCAGGTTACAGAAGTTCGTGAGGACGACAACGGCGTGGCTGTTAAGGTACGTGAAACCTCAATCGCAGTCGGCGACGCTGACTTTATGTTCGACGAGTCGGTTCAAATGGACGGAGGATACGACCGCGACGGTAATGTGGTATATCTTGCCGTGAACGGCAATCTTGCCGCGAGGTTTGAATTCGGCGATGCGCTGCGTCCTGACGTTGCGACCGCTATTTACCGTTTGCAAAGCAGCGATATTCGTACGCATTTGTTCACGAACGAGCCTCCGGAGCTTGCGCGGTCGTTCCGTCAGTCATTCGGGTTTGAGAAGCACTATTCGCAAATCGTGCCTGACGCAAAAGCGCAGCTTGTAAGCGCTCCGTTTACTATGTATGCAGGTTTTGAGCCGGAGGCGCTTGCCGCCGCCTTCGTCGGCGCGACGATGGAGACGCCGTCGCCGGAGTTCCTGACTAACGCGGATGCGGAGCGCGCGGACGTGACGATATTCAGCGACAACCCGCTTCGCCTGCCTGACGCGCACAAGATAGCCGTGAACACGCGCGACAACGCGCGGTTTGTGATGTTCCTGACGCTTGCGGAAAAAGCGGCGTGTATAATACTCGCGTTGTTAGGGCTTATGCCGTTTTGGGCTGCGGTATTCATAGACGCGGCGGTAAAGCTCTTGTGTGTCGGGCGGAAACGCGGAGGCACTATAAGCGGCAAGCGGCAAATTGAAAATCAAGACGAGAGACGTTAATAATTAGCCGTTGCCACGTACAAATTGATTTTATAAAACGTGAAAATTAGGTATTGACAAATGGCTGAGGCTGTGTTATAATCCAAAAGTTCTTTGGCGGTATAGCTCAGTTGGCTAGAGCACGCGGTTCATACCCGCGGTGTCGATGGTTCAAGTCCGTCTTCCGCCACCATTGTGAATTCTGGGTTCGTAAACGTGGATTCAGAATTTTAGCGGCCCGTTGGTCAAGCGGTTAAGACACCGCCCTTTCACGGCGGTAACATGGGTTCGATTCCCGTACGGGTCACCAAAACGAGTAGATAGCAATTAGCGAGCGGAGGCGCATTGGTAACTCTGTCCGCTAATGCCTAACTACTATATGTTTACTTGGAGGCATAGCTCAGCCGGTTAGAGCGCATGCTTCACACGCATGAGGTCACTGGTTCGAGCCCAGTTGTTTCCACCAATTCGCCGCAACAAAGCCTGATACATCAGGCTTTGTTGTTTCATACCCATGAATAAAACACTAATATTTATGTATTTTATATATTGATTATTTTTTCAGCTATATGATAGAAAAAAGAATATTAGTCACAATACACAAATCTTACCCCTCATTTTTGTGCAGTATTTTCATTGATTTTCTGAAAAAACTCTTGACATTTATGCGTATTATGCGTATAATATAATCAAGAGGAGAGCAAAGAATGAGAGCGATAGACGTTGAACGAATAATCCGCAGCGACGGCTGGGTATACAAGAACACGCGGGGCGGACACAAACATTTCATTCACCCGACCAAACCCGGCAAGGTAACGGTACCTCAACACCCGGGCGATAACATCGGCAAGGTATTCCTCAATAAAATTATGAAGCAGGCGGGGATAAAGTAATCCCCGCTGGAAAGGACAGAATATGAAACTTGTATACCCCGCTTGTTTTTACCGCAATGAGGAAAATGACGGTTTTACCGCGGTTTTCCCTGACTTGCCCGGGTGCGTAACCTGCGGCTCATCTCTCGCCGAATCCGCGCTTATGGCTGAAGACGCAGCGTCAGGCTGGGTTCTTGACGAAATGGAGGACGGTAACGAAATTCCGCAAGCGTCCGCAATTGATTCCGTCGTTCCGGACGATGGCGGATTTGTCAGCCTCGTTGCGCTTGATATGGACTCCTATGCGGAAAAGTACGGCAACAAGGCTATCCGCAAGAATCTGACGATTCCGGCGTGGCTGAATACGTTCGCGGAAGCGAAAGGCGTGAACTTCTCCAAAGTCCTCCAAAACGCGCTTGAATCAATGTATCACCAAAGCGTGAAATGAAAGATTATATCAAAAGGAATAAAAAATAATGAAAACGGTGGACTTCAATGAATACTATGCGAATCTCAATTTGTCGGAAGAAGACAGAACCCACCGCACAATCCGGCGGCGAGCATTTTGTTTGTGCGGGAGGTGAATTTTGTCATATGAATATTGCGTTGAAGCCAGTAAAACTGGAAGAGCGGGAAATCCTCGCAAACCTTCTCGAAAAATATGACTATGAATTTTCCCAGTGGGATAAGCGTGATGTAAACCCGCTTGGGTTTTACGGATATCAATGGCTGGACGGCTATTGGACAGAGGAAAATCGGTGGGCATATTTCATTTTGGTTGATAGTCAGCTTGCGGGTTTTGTTATGGTGAACGATTACCGCGAAGCATCCGACAAAGCCGCTGACTTTTCAATGGCGGAGTTTTTTGTGATGTACAAATACCGCCATGCAGGCGTGGGATGCTTTGCCGCCAAAACCGCGTTTGATTTGCACCGCGGGCGCTGGCAGTTGAAATATCACCCGCATAACGAGGCTTCGGTAATGTTTTGGAATAAGGTAGTTTCTGATTATACGGCAGGAGAATATGAACTCGTCTCTAATTATCCCGGAACGGAATATGCAGATGGAACACTTGGTAGCATTTTGTTTTTTAACAATGGAAAATCATAACTCCGCAATCCCGGTCGAGCTTTCCGACAGAAATTGTGCTATCCTATATGCCGCAACAAAGCCTGATGTATCAGGCTTTGTTGCGTTTTATCCCAGCTGGTTAATGTATTTGCGTATGAGAGAAAAGACGACTAATTTATCTAAATAAGGTTTTATTTGAATTTTGTTTTTATTTTTGAATATCATTTTACTTATCACTTGCATATATTGGAGCGAGGTAAATACCTCAGAAGATCTATAAAAGAAAGTGAGT
>JAITQY010000069.1 GCA_031288675.1 Oscillospiraceae bacterium
CGTATTCGTTTAACGATACTAAGAGCTGCGAATACGATCAGGTTCACTATTACTATACTTGCGCCGACCGGAGTCGCCAGCAGTGCGGACGCGCATAGTCCCAGCACGTAGCACAAGACTGACAATACCGCGCTGGATATGGTTACTCCGCGCCAGCTTTTGAAGATACGACCGGCAGACAGCGACGGGAAAATCAGCAGGCTGCTTATCAGCAAAGCGCCGACAAGTCGGGTTCCGAGCGTTACCGTTACAGCCGTCAGAATTGCGGTTACGGAGTTGTAAACCTTAGGATTCATTCCCGTTGCCTGAGCAAAAGTTTCGTCAAACGTGACCGCGAAAATACGGTTGCAGAACACCATGAACAACCCTGTAACGACTATCCCGAGCGCGATACTGATCCATACGTCGCCTGACGTCAGCGCAAGAGCGCTTCCAAACAAATACGCGTTAAGGTCGGAATTTTCACCGCTTAGTGAGGCGGCGGCGGTGCCTATAGCTAACGCGGACGCGCTAAGCACCGCAATGGCGGTATCGCCGCGCAGGACGCCGTTCTCCCCAACACGCAGCAGTATAAATGCCGCCCCAACCGTTCCGGCAAGCGCAAACGGCAGAGGAGCGATTCCAAAAGCGGAAGCTATGGCTAACGCGCCGAAACCGACATGCGACAAGCCGTCGCCTATCATAGAGTAGTTCTTCAGCACAAGCGTTGTGCCCAACAGTGCGGTACACAGAGCAATTAACGCGCCGGCAATCAGCGCGCGCTGGAAGAACTGGTAACCTAACATCTCAATGAGTGTGTACAATCTTTACTTCTCCGTTTTCAATGCGCAGTTCGCGGTGGGCGCGGCAGTTAACGTCGTGCGAGACGGTGATTACGGTCATACCGCCGCGGTTAAGGACGGTAACAAGCTCGTCAAATTCCGCACAGGACTGAGCGTCAAGCCCGGCGGTAGGCTCGTCCATCACTAACATCATCGCGGCGGCGCGCAGAGCGCGGGCGATGAGAACTCTTCTGCGCTGACCGCCGGAAAGCTCCCCGTAACGCTTTTTTGCAAGACCGCTTATGCCGAGCTTTTCTAAACAGTTCGCGGTAAGGGACTTGTCTGATTTTGAATAAAACCATCCAGACCCCTCGCGCCCTAAGCCTCCGGACAGTACTACCTCGCTAACAAGCGCCGGAAAATTCTCGCGTATTTCCGTGTTTTGCGGCAAATATCCGATGCGGCTTGGTGTTAGTCCGTCGCCGAACTCCACGCTTCCGGAGCGCGGTTCTTTGAGCTTCAGCAATCCCCTCAGCAGGGTACTCTTGCCCGCTCCGTTAGGTCCCGCAAGACATATGTAGTCGCCCGCGCTGACCGTGAGGTTCACGTTCCGCAATACTGTAAGCGTACCGTACCCGAACGATGCGTTTTTACATTCTATAAGTGCCATATACAGACATTATACGGCAAGTATAAGTGATTGTCAAGGGGATTGTCATTTTATCTGCCGGTGAAGGCTAATTCCCGTACTGACCTTTCACATACGGCAGTATCGCGTATGTAACTTGGTCGGCGGTAATTGTTCGGGTATGGATTTCAGGCGGATAACCCGCGGTATTCAGGCAAGTAGTGTAATTCTCACAGTCCCAGCATTTTTCCGTGCCTTTCGCTTTCCTGCAAATTGCGCTTCCAACGTCGCAGTCCGGAAAATGGCAGCCGTCGCAAAACTTGTTCCCGAAATCACCAACGCCGTATACCTCCGTACAGCACTCCCGAGCATAATCCAATTCTTCAGTACTGAACGAAGTTTCACCTGTATAATGAACGCACAAATCGCAGCGATGTCCGCAGCTGCCGCGATGAATATGCGTTACCGGAAACGGCTTGCGGTTCGGATTCTTTTTCATCAATATCAACTTCTTTACCGCTTCCAGCGTCTCCAAATCGAAAACGGGAATGAACAGCCATTTGCCTCCATCAAAGATTGGAGCGGCGTCATAAATATCCTGTATCGCTTGCGGAAACTCGCCGCGTCGTGCTTCAAACTTCTCGCGTTCCGCTTTGCCGTGGATGATTTGGAAAACGTAATGATCTTCATGTATTTGGATTATCAGTATGGTTTTTTTGCCCTGACGGAATTTCAAACAATCAACACCGAAAGATTGACCCGGTAATTCATCAAGTTTATACTTGCCGCGCATAAAACGCATAGTTTCTCCGGCAACTTTTTGTAGTTCGTCAGTCATTTATCAGCACCTCCGGCATCATGCAATGAGTTGTTTTATATATTTCGTGCGAGCAATGCCGAGATAGTCGGCAGTTATTAGTCGCGAGTCGACAGTGGACGGGAGATGCGCCCTGCGGTGGACGTTAATCATTAAATATTAGTCATTAATCACTACTCTTGTAGTATAGCACAAAAAACGGATTTGTCAAGTGTTTTTTGCGTGCAAACATAAATTATTTCGAGAACACCAAACCGGCGGTGATTCGGTGACGGTGAAGCGGTATTACCGGCTGACATCCACGCCGGTGAAGTAATAATTTATGATGTCCCTGTAGTCTTTGCCGTGTTCCGCCATTGCGCGCGCGCCCCACTGGCTCATCCCGACGTTGTGCCCCCAGCCGGAGCCGCGAAAAACGAACGTGTCGCCTACCTGCTCCACGCCGCTGACAAGGCTTTGACCGAGCTCGCCGAGTAAACGCTTGGCAGTGCTTCCGCTTCCGGTGATGACGGTAACCTCGTGCCCCGCAATGCGTTCTGTTCCGTTGCTGCCGATTGCGTAGACGTCGGTTTCAGTGAACTGCTCTGACTGCCCGGCGATGTAAAGGGTTTCGTTATCGGAGGTTTCCGCCTCGCTGCCCTTTACGGTAACGGTGAAACGGGCGGAGCGGACTTTACTGCCGCCGAGTATTGTGCGTGCCTGCTCGCGGCTGAATGTGAATGTCTTGCCGCGACTGTCCCTGAACGTGACGGAATAGATGTTTCCAAGCCGCGTATATACGGGCGTGATGCTGACGACACTGCCGATGCCGTAGCCCTTGCCTTGCAGAATTTCGCTGATTTGCGCAGAGGTGAACTCCGCTGTCCAGCTTTCATGCCCTGTGGTGATAAGCGGTTCGTACTCGTCGATTTTGCCGCGCAGATACGGGATAGCTTCGTTAAAAACGTTCTCGCTGTCCTCTGTCGCGCCGCCGTCACTGGAAAAGTAGAATATGCTCGCTACTTCACCGCCGTATGTGATGTATTCCCCGGAGGTTTCAGCGACAGCGCGGTCGATTTCAGGGGACTGAGTTTGCAGACCGCTGTAGGCTTGACAATCGGTAGTGTTGCAGATGTCGAAGCCATAACTCCAATGCTTGCCGACGTTGTGAGCGGCGTAGGTGCGCGCGCAGACAGCCTGAGCTTTCAGCGCCTCCAGCGGCCAAGTGTATGTCATTTCTGACGGCAGAACGCCGCGAATGTAATCTTCCATTGACAAGACGTTGATGACGGTCAGGTTTCCGTCCGGACTGTTGCGGATATATTCAAATCCTCCGGGATATTTGTATCCTTTGAACCACGTCAGGGCTTCGCCTCCGCGACCGTCCGGCATTATGCCGAGACCTGTATCAGAACCTCCGTCGAACTCGAAGAGGATACGGTCTGTGCCGGTTTCAACGACGGTGACGCAGTTAGAAGAACCCGTCCAAAGATTTGACGCGTCGGAGCTTGACATATAGTTTCCGTGCAGGGCGAGATACTTCCCGCGCGAGTAGGCTACAAAGCCGCCGCTGTACTCCGAAGCGGCGTCCTGAGCGGAGGAGTAGTCGCGGTATTCTCCGGCGAGTTTGTGATAACATCCGATCGTGCCAACAGAGTTTTTAGGCTTGTCCTGAACATAGAGGTTCTTGCTGTCGTTAGTTATGTACAGGCTGCGGTCTTTGAGCATTGTGATTTTGGTTGCGGAGGTGTAGGCGATCTCGGTAAATTCGCGGTTAGAGTCAAAGTAACCGAGCGAGTAGCCTTGCCCGGAGTAGTTCTCAAGATTAGCATAGACAAGCCCGTTTGAGCCGTAGCTGAGTCCGCATTTTATAACGGCGTACTGGTCGGAAAATCTTGCGTTGGTGTTAGTGGGTAAAAGAGCGGAAAAAAACGCGATTATTAAGCATAATGCACAAAGTCTTTTCATTTTTATACTCCGAAAATTTTGGTTGACATAGATATTTATAAGTGTTAATATATTATGAATACAGTAACAGGGTTTTATTATACACGGATCAAGTAGAAAATGCAAGCCTTTTTCGACAAAATCCCTTAATTACCTTGATTTACATTTTCCACAATCGGAGGGCAGCACATATGAGCAAGAGATATAAAGCAGGCGTAATAGGCGCGACGGGTATGGTGGGACAGAGGTTTGTTACTCTGCTTGCCGATCATCCGTGGTTTGAACTGACCGCACTTGCGGCAAGTTCCCGTTCCGCCGGAAAAACATATGAGGAAGCTGCCGGTAAACGCTGGTTAATGAGCGTTCCAATGCCGGAGCAGGCGAAGAACCTTATGGTTTTGGATGCTGACGCTGATGTGGAGAAAGTCAAAGCGGCGGTAGATTTTGTATTCTGCGCGGTAGATATGCCGAAAGCGGAGATACTCGCGCTTGAGGATAAATATGCCAAGGCGGAAATACCTGTAGTCAGCAACAACAGCGCAAACCGCTGGACGCCGGATGTGCCTATGGTAATACCGGAGCTTAACTTTGATCATTTGAAAGTTATTGAGGCTCAGCGAAAGCGATTGGGTACAAAGCGGGGATTCATAGCGGTCAAGAGCAACTGCAGTATCCAAAGCTATGTTCCCGCATTGTACCCCGTCAATGAAAAATATCCGGCGTCGCAAATCCTTGTTTGCACGTATCAGGCTATTTCCGGCGCGGGTAAGAACTTTGATACTTGGCCGGAGATGATAGATAATGTTATTCCGTATATCGGCGGTGAGGAGGAGAAGTCGGAGCGCGAGCCGCTTAAAGTTTGGGGCAGGGTAGAGGGCGCGGAAATAGTGACAGCAGATTTGCCCGCAATCACGGCGCAATGTATTCGCGTTCCTGTAAGCGACGGTCATACGGCGGCGGTGTTTGTGAGATTCGCGGACGCTAAACCGGGCAAGGATGAAATAATAGATATTTGGAAGAACTATAAAAGCCCGATACTGAAATATGATTTGCCGAGCGCGCCGAAACAGTTCCTGAGATATTTTGAGGATGACAACCGTCCTCAGGCTAAACTCGACCGCGAGCTTGAGGGAGGAATGGCGGTAAGCTGCGGCAGACTGCGTGAAGATACTCAGTACGATTATAAGTTTGTATGCCTGTCGCACAATACGCTTCGCGGCGCGGCGGGCGGCGCGGTTCTGCTTGCGGAACTGCTGTGCGCGGAGAAGTATATTTAGCAGTTGTCAGATGAGAGTTTTGTACGCAGTGACAGGACTATCAGTGAGATGAAATTAAGGAGAAAATATATGAGCAGACCGATTTTTACCGGTTCCGCCGTGGCGATAGTAACGCCGTTTGGCGCGGACGGAAAAATTAATTTTGATAAACTTGCGGAAATCATTGATTTTCAGATAAGTAACGGAACATCCGCGATTGTAATTTGCGGTACTACCGGAGAGAGCGCGACGCAAACATTGGAGGAACACGCGGAGACTGTAAGTTTTGCAATACGGCATACAGCGAAAAGAGTTCCGGTGATTGCGGGCGGCGGAAGCAATGATACGATGGCTGCGCTGTATCTTTGTCAGCACGCGGAGGAGCAGGGCGCGGACGGACTTCTGCTGGTTACGCCGTATTATAACAAAGCAACACAAAAAGGGTTAGTAAAGCATTACGAGTACATTGCGGACAGGATAAATACTCCGATTATTTTATACAATGTACCCGGACGCACCGGATGTAATTTTGCGGTTTCGACATATGCTCAGCTTGCGAAGCATAAAAACATCTGCGGTGTAAAAGAGGCGTCCGGAGACTTGGAACTTGTCAGCAGGACTATGGTCGCGACAGCGGACGAAGAATTCTATATCTGGAGCGGCGACGATAAACTTGCGCTGCCGATGATTTCGGTTGGTGCGCAGGGTGTGATTTCGGTGCTGGCGAACATCGCTCCGCGACCTGTAGCGGATATTTGCGAATATGCGCTTGCCGGCGACTATATTAAAGCGCGCGAACTTCACCTGAAGTACTTTGAAGTTATGGACGCTATGTTTTATGAGGTCAATCCGATTCCGGTAAAAACATCAATGAATTTGCTGGGAATGGATGTCGGCAATCTGCGTCTGCCGTTGTGTGAGATGGAGGACGCAAACCTTGCAAAGCTGAAAACGGCGCTCTCAGGCGTTGGGCTGATATAATATAAATTGCAAAATCACAAAGGATAAAATATGCTGAATTTGATAATCTCCGGTTGTAACGGATATATGGGGCGTGTAGTGGCAGGTATCGCGGCTGGCGATGAAGACGTCAGCGTTGCCGCAGGGATTTCGAGGTCTGCGGTGACGGATTTGCCGTTTAAGACCTATACAAGTTACAGCGGTTTTGACGGAACGGCGGACGTACTGATAGATTTTTCTTCTCCGGCAGCGGTGGATATTGGTATGCTTGATATGTGCGTTGCAAAGAAAATTCCTGCTGTGCTGTGTACGACGGGTTATAGTGATGCTCAGACGGCAAAGATAAAGGCGGCGGCGGAGAAACTGCCGATATTCAAGACCGCGAATTTGTCGATTGGAATAAATCTGCTTACGGAGCTTGTAACTCAGGCTGCGGCAAAGCTGGGTTTAGATTTTGACGTCGAAATCGCAGAAGCACATCACCGACGAAAAGTGGACGCGCCGAGCGGAACCGCACTTATGCTCGCTGACGCGGCTCGTAAAGGGCTTGCGCCGAATCGAATGGGATACGTGTTCGACCGCAGTAACAGGCGTGAGGCGCGAAGTAACAGCGAGATAGGTATAAGCTCTGTCCGCGGAGGTACGATTCCGGGTGAACATACGGTGATATTTGCCGGACGGGACGAGGTTATTGAATTCAAACACACGGTTTACAGCCGTGAGGTATTCGCGGCTGGCGCAATCCGAGCGGCGAAGTTCCTTGCGGGAATAAATGAACCGGGCATATATGATAAATTTTAAGGCAGTAAATGAATAATTTTACAGATGAAGTTATAATAAGGGTTTCGGCGGGTGACGGCGGGAACGGCGCGGTATCGTTTCGGCGGGAGAAGTATGTACCTGCCGGAGGTCCGGACGGCGGAGACGGAGGCAAGGGCGGTGATATATCGCTTGTTGCCGACACGAATTTGTCCACTTTGTCAGAGTTCCGGTATAAGCGTAGCTTTAAGGCGGAACCGGGTGCTCAGGGCGGAGGATACAACCGTTCCGGTAAGGACGGGGAGTCGCTGATAATTAAAGTTCCGCTCGGCACAGTGGTACGCGACAAGGAGACGAACGCGGTAATCCACGATATGTCCGACGGTCAGCCGTTTACGGTTGCGCGCGGCGGACGCGGCGGACGCGGCAACCGTAAGTTCGCGACGCCGACGCGTCAGGCTCCGCGCTTTGCCAAACCCGGAGGTAAGGGACAGAGCCGCGAAATAAAGTTAGAGCTTAAACTGCTTGCCGACGTCGGTTTGGTAGGATTGCCGAATGCAGGAAAATCAAGCCTGTTGGCGGCAATGACCCGCGCTCGACCGAAAATCGCGGATTATCCATTTACGACGCTGTCGCCGAATCTTGGTGTATGCGATCTTGGTGAGGGATACCCGTCTTTTGTAGTTGCGGATATTCCCGGACTGATTGAGAACGCGTCTGAGGGCGCTGGATTAGGTCATGAGTTTCTGCGTCATGTAGAGCGCTGCCGGTTACTTCTGCACGTTGTTGATGCGACAAGCGAAAATGTTCAGGTTGATATTGATTTGATAAACAGGGAACTTGCTAATTTCAGTCCGGATTTGGCGTCGCGTCCGCAAATATTGGTACTGAATAAAAGCGATTTGCTGGAGGACGCATCGGTTAATCCTGTTAGCGGTACCCAACTGATTTCAGCCGCCGTAGGAACAGGCGTTCGGGAGCTTACGCTGCTTGCGGCGCAAGAGCTTAGCAAGCTTCCGCCGATACAGGTATTCGAGCCGGAGTATATTGAGCCGGAGGAGTTCCTTGATGGAGTAGAAGACTTGCAATTTACTGCCGATGACGGCGAGTATTCCGTTGAGGGCGGTTGGTTAGAGCGGCTCCTTGACCGTGTGAATTTACAGGATACGGAAGGGCGAGCGTATTTTGACCAGACGCTCCGACGATGCGGAGTGTACACTAAACTCGAAGCGCTTGGGCTGGAACCCGGCGATACGATCAAGTTTTACAACTGGGAATTTGAGTATAAATAATGCCCGTAATTGCGGCTACAAAAAGTAACTATTTTACAGAACTAAGGAGAATAGACTATGGCAAAGCAAGTTAAAAAATGCGCGTTGGCGTATTCGGGAGGATTGGATACGTCAGTTATTATTCCTTGGCTGAAAGAGAACTATGGCTGTGAAGTCATAGCGGTTTCCGCCGATGTAGGTCAGGGCGATGAGCTTGAGGGGCTTGAAGAAAAAGCTCTCAAAACCGGAGCGAGCAAACTGTACGTAGAGGACATCACGGATGAGTTCGTAGACGACTTTGTGATACCGACTATGAAAGCGGGAGCGAAGTATGAAAGCTATTTGTTAGGAACATCATTCGCGCGTCCTGTGATTGCAAAGAGAATAGTTGAAATAGCGAAGGAAGAGGGTTGTGACGCAATCGCGCACGGCTGTACCGGAAAAGGCAACGATCAGGTTCGGTTTGAGCTTACTATCAAGCGTTTCGCGCCGGAGATGACGATTATAGCTCCATGGCGCGAGTGGGATTTGAAATCCCGCGATGATGAAATTGACTATGCGGAGGCGCATAACATTCCTCTGAAAATCAACCGTGAGACGAACTACAGCAAGGACAAGAACATATGGCATCTCAGTCATGAGGGTCTTGACCTTGAGGATCCGGCGAATGAACCGCAGTACCAGAAGTCAGGGTTCTTGGAAATGTCCGTTGCGCCGGAGCAGGCTCCGGACAGAGCGGCGTATGTGGAAGTCGAGTTTGATAAAGGGGTTCCGGTTGCCGTAGACGGAAAGAAGATGAAGGGCAGCGATATTATCCGAACGCTTAATAAACTTGGCGGAGATAACGGTATCGGACTGCTTGACCTTGTAGAAAACCGCCTTGTAGGAATGAAATCGCGCGGCGTATACGAAACTCCCGGCGGAACAATTCTTTACAAAGCGCACGAGGTATTAGAGACGATAACGCTTGACAAATACACCGCGCACTATAAGGAGAGGTTGGCGATTGAATTCGCGGAGCTTGTCTACAACGGACAGTGGTTTAGTCCGCTGCGCGAGGCTATGAGCGCGTTCGTAGACAAAACTCAGGAATTTGTAACGGGTAAGGTTAAGCTGAAGCTCTATAAGGGCAACATTGTCAATGCCGGAGTTGCCAGTCCATATACTCTCTACAGCGAGGATATAGCGACATTCGGAGAAAGCGACTATAACCAAGCGGACAGTGAAGGATTTATCAACCTATTCGGGTTGCCTATAAAAGTT
Organism: Oscillospiraceae bacterium; assembly: GCA_031288675.1. Classification (GTDB taxonomy): domain Bacteria; phylum Bacillota; class Clostridia; order Oscillospirales; family Oscillospiraceae; genus JAISJH01. The sequence continues at coordinate 9,642 of JAITQY010000069.1, forward strand.
CACGCGCTTAGAGAGCAGGGTAAGCTATGATTGAAATGCCGGAAGCGATCACCTTAGCGGCTCAGCTGAATAACACAATAAAAGAAACGGCGGAACGGATAGTTACGAATTATACTCCGCATAAGTTTGCGTTCTTTTCCGGTGACACGGCTGAGTATGATGATTTAATTTGCGGAAAGACTGTTAAGAGCGCGTCCGCATTCGGCGGTCATATAATTATCAGTTTTGACGGAGCAGAAATCCGTTTTTGCGACGGAGCGTTCCCGCGCTATAACGATGCGGAGAGCAAGCCGCCGGAGAAGCACCAGTTGCTGATAGGGTTCACTGACGGCAGCGCTATTACGGTGACGATTGCTATGTATGGTTTTATGGGAGTATATCTTGAAAACGCAATGAACGGAGACGCGCACTATTCTGCCGCAAAGAACGCGATTCCGCCTGTATCGGACAAGTTTGATTTTGAATACTTTAAGGGTCTGCTGGACGAAAAAACAATAAAACTGAGCGCAAAAGCGTTTCTTGCGACGGAACAGCGTATTCCCGGGTTAGGTAACGGTGTGCTGCGGATATTCTTCTTAATGCCCGTATCCACCCGAAAAAGAAGATGAATATATTTACAGACGCGCAGCTACGTAATTTGTTCAACAGCGTTAGAAGTACGCTGCGTGATATGACGGAAGCAGGCGGACGAAACGTTACACGCGACCTGTTCGGAAATTCGGGCGGTTATGTAACGAAGCTGAGTAAAAATAATAAGCTTTTGATTTGCCCGGAATGCGGAGGCGCAGTAACTAAGGAAGCTTATCTCGGCGGCAGTGTTTATTACTGCCGTGAATGTCAGGAGCTGTAGCAGAGAATAGATTTTTTACGGAGATAATATATGTCAAAACTATGGTCGGGGCGGTTTGCGAAAGAAACATCAGCGTTGACGGACGCAATCAACTATTCCATAAACGTCGATAAACGCATGTATGCGGAGGACATCACCGGCAGTATCGTTCACGCGAAGATGCTCGGCGCAACCGGAATATTGGACGAAAATCAAGCGTTTGAGATACAGTTTGCGCTGATGAACCTGTTAGCCAACTATGAAGGGCGTGATTTGCCGCCGGAGGCGGAGGATATTCATATGGCGGTTGAGGCTATGCTGACACGCTATATAGGAGAAAACGGTAAGCGTTTGCATACCGCGCGAAGCCGTAACGACCAAGTCTCGCTTGATTTCCGTATGTATATTAAGGGGCAGATTGACGAACTTACGGAGCTTCTGAATGAGCTTTTGAAGGTTCTGTGCGAAAAGGCGAGAGAACATCTGAACAGCATAATGCCGGCGTATACGCACTTGCAGAGGGCGCAGCCTTCAACCTACGCACACTATCTTATGGCGTATGCGAACGGTTTTCTGCGCGATATATCGCGGCTTGGTGACTGTAAAGAACGGATGAATGAATGCCCGCTCGGAGCGGGAGCACTCTGCGGTACGACATACCCCATTGACCGTGAGATGACGGCGCGGGAACTCGGCTTCAGTAAACCGACTGACAACAGTCTTGACAGCGTCAGCGACCGCGATTTCGCGCTGGAGTTCCTTAGTGATCTTGCCATTCTGCAAACGCGGCTTTCACGCTTTGCGGAGGAGGTTTGTCTGTGGTGCAGTTGGGAGTTCAAATTCTTAGAGCTTGACGATGCGTTTGCCACAGGCAGCAGTATGATGCCGCAGAAAAAGAACCC
>JAITQY010000130.1 GCA_031288675.1 Oscillospiraceae bacterium
GAAGATTATTTTCCGTAAACTTAAATCCCGCGCCGGAAAACCATGCCCGAACGCGTTCCTCTTCCTCCGGATAAAGTACGAGCGTTTTACCGAACGCTTTCGCAAGCGTTTCCTTAGTCATATCGTCATATGTAGGACCAAGTCCGCCGGTAGTAATGATAATATCAGCGCGGTTTTTAGCGATTTTTACTGCGTCCATAAGCCGCGAATCATTGTCGCCGACCACCGTATGATAGTATACGTTTATACCCAGCTCCGAGAGCTTCTCAGATATTATTTGCGCGTCGCTGTTTACCGTTCCGCCGAGCAGCAGTTCGGTTCCTACGGAAATGATTTCAGCAGTCATAAGTGCCTCTTAATTAGTTATTTTCTTAGGTTCGCCATAGTCTTTGCCATAGGTATTGACCTCAACGGACACAATATAGATTTCATCGCGCGGTTCCTTATTAGCGTTAACGTCCATACGCGAAATCTTCATTAACTCGTCAAAACCGGCTTCCTCATAAATCTTCCCGAACGCGGCATAATCGCCGTCTAACTTCGGCTGGTTAGTAGTGCAGATAAAGAACTGCGAACTTGCGCTGTCGCGGTATTCCTTGCTGTCCGGATTGCCTACTTTACGCGCCATTGAAATGGTACCGAACTCATGCTTTAGTTCGTTTGACTTGTATCCGTTGCTCGTAAATTCGCCCGAAATGGTATAATCAAGGTCATTTCCGGACGCATTTGCGCCCATTTGGATCACAAAATATTCTTCAATTCTGTGTACCGGACTATTGTCATAAAATCCGCTGTTCGCAAGACTAATAAAGTTTGCGACCGTATTCGGCGCGGAAGCAGGGTACAGCTTGACCTTGATTTTTCCGCCGTCGCTGAACGTAATAGTTGCGACGGGGTCACGCTCCCCGATAGTATAGCACCCTCCGACCGTCAGCAGTATGCCCAGCAGCATAGCCAGCGCAATGATTCTTTTATAGGTATTAGCCATCTTAAAAATACTTTCGGATTCCGTCCGTAGCGCCGTTTACGTCCGCGCTGATTACGATAGTGAACTTAACGTTGTTCTCTGTCCCGAACGCCTCTAACCAGTCAAGAAACGCCTCTACAACGTTAACGTCGCCCGCGAACGGAACGATTTTATAAAGCCCGTCAATAAAGATGTGAGTAATATCAAAGTTACCGGCGTACAGTCCGCTGATAAAGCCTTTTAAGAATTCCGGCGTTTTGAAGCTGTAGTCCGCCGCCGCGATAAGCCGCGCTTCTCTGGGAATGTCATAGGTAAGTTTACGCTCTTTTTCAAGGCAAACCACGTGACCGTGTTCGACCTCCAACGCCTCTTTGACTAACTCGATAAGGCGCTTCGTTTTGCCGGTGCCTTTAACGCCCATAAGAACTGTAACCATAGGAATATCCTCCTGATGTATATCTGAATTTTGTATATTATACCATACGTCCGACCTGCGCGTCAAGCAGATTTTGTTAATCCGGTGAAATTTACAGATTAGTAACACATAACCGCGCTTAGTCATATAATGCGTTGAAAAATTTCAGAAATATGCAATGCCAAAGGAGGCAAAATATATGCATAAAACAAACTTAAAATCGAACCGCCCGACGACGCGGGGAGCGTTGGGCGACGGGGATCTGGACTTCAAGCTCACCTACGACGACGCCGTGCCGGGCAACACGGTATGGACGTTTTCTGATGTGGGCGTGGGCGATGTACCACAAGGCTATGCGGGCTATTCTTCGCTGAACATCCTGTGCCCCGACGAACTGAGCTTCCATTACACCCTTCCCGCAGGCTGGTCGGCTACCGAGAGTGACCAGGGCGGTATGCGCAGCCTGAACTTTTACATCTCAAATCCGGCGGCTAACGGGCAGCCGGCGGACGTTGAGCGTTTCCTGCAATCGCTCAGCACCTCATTTACGCTGACTACGCCGTGGGACTATCCTCCGGTGGGTTCGGAAATCTCCGTTATGATTGATGCCGCGCCTACTTCAGGATTTATTGACGGCAACGGAGAACTGCATATCTACGAGTTTGTCCGCGGGACTATCACGTGGATGGAAGCGTATAACGCGGCGCACGCGCGTATTGTTAACGGCGAACACGGTTATCTGGCAACCTTAACCAGTCTTGAGGAGGAGCTTTTCGTATACGGTTCTATTGCAAAATCCCCGGGCTGGCTGGGTGGAACACGGCTCCGATACACAGACGGCGCCAAAATAGACGGTTCGCGCGCGATTGACGCGCAGGGCAATATTTCGACTGATATAAACGATTATACTTACGATACCTCTATAGCCAATCAATGGTATTGGGCTGACGGAGCAAGCGAGAATGGTCTGGTATTTTACGGCACACCCACAGTGGATAATACAAACGGACCGGTTAACGGCGTATTCAGTTTCTTTTCAGGCTGGTACACATATAACAAATACCCTCAGTATCAATCAATCATTCTTACCTCCTGGCAGGAATCCAATAATTACGGCGGCGAATATTGCCTTCAATTCGCCCAAAACGGCTCCGCTTCGTGGAATGATTTGGAGTATAACAGGGCGGACACCTACTACAATAGCGGTTATTATGTGGAGTATGGTCCTTTTCCCGTGGGTACGGGATTTACGGGGCGCGGATCCGCCAATCTGGAAATCCCGCTGCAATATGACGTCCATTTCGACGTCAATAACCCGGACTGTCCGCTAACTTATCCGAATCAGTCCCTTTGGACGGGGAAACGATAACCAACCCGGCGGCGGGCAACTTGACCGTAGGAACGGTCTATCCGCAGTACGGGAACCGGAAATTCCTCGGCTGGTTCACAAGTCCTTCCGCCGTGAATCCGTTTGATTTCTCAACCCCTGTTGAATCGTCGCTCGTGAACTCGGGCAGTTCTGCCATTGTCCTCTATGGCAGATGGTCAGCTCCGGTCGCGCTGACAGCCGCAAAATCCGCTGTTGGCTCGCCGTTGCCAAATAACGAGTTTGAGTTCGGCGTATTTGACAGCAACGGCAATCTGGTTAGCGTCGGTACCGCTGACTCCTCCGGTAATATTGCTTTTCCGGATTTACAGATAGACGCGGCAGGCACGTACAATTACACCATCCGTGAGATTTCGATTGACGGCGCAGGCTGGACGGTAGACAGATCGAGCTACCCTGTGGTCGTTACAGCCGCGGCTAACGGGCAGGGGCAGCTCACGGCAAGCGCGGCTTATCCCAACGGCGTACCCGGCTTTGTGAATACCTACAGCGGAACGCCGACCTCCGAGAGCGTCTATGTTTACAAGGAACTGCTGGGCTGGAACCACCCGGAACTTCAGTTTGAGTTCGGGCTATACGATGACAGCGGTAACCTGCTGGAAACCGCGCAAAACTCCAACGGCGTAGCGCAATTCCCATTGATTACCTATACCTCGCCGGGCGTTTACAACTATACCGTCCGGGAAATCAGCACAAGCGGAAACGGCTGGACTACGGACAGCAGCAACTATCCGATTGAAGTGACCGTCACAGATGACGGAATGGGCAACCTCGTCACTGATATTGATTATCCGCAGGGTCAGCCGGTTTTCGTCAACCGCTACAGTCCAAATCCGGCGAAAGCCGCGCTTACGGCGCAAACACAGCTGTGCGGCGGATGTTTACAGGCGCAAATGTTCAGCTTCGGTTTATTCAGCCCGGACGGAAAGCTGGTTGAAAAAGCCGCGAACGACAGCTGCGGCTGCGTCGTTTTCCCGACGCTCACGTTTGAAGAGGCAGGCATTTATACCTACACGATTCTCGAACTGCCGCTATACTGCCGAGACCTGTCCGCATCGCCGTGTTCATATAAGGCGGTGGTCACTGTCACGGACGACGGCAAAGGTCAGCTGCACGCAACAGTAAGCTACGAAGGGGGCTGCCCTCCGCTGTTCGTCAACTGCTATAGATTATCGCCTCAAACCCTGTTATTCTTCTGAAAGGCGGCTAATTAAACACAGGCGGGTTTTCTTCGCAAAACACGAACGAAGTTAGGGTTAGCGCTCCGCCAGCGCTAACCCTAAGCTCAAGAATTATTTATTATAGTACGAACAAAAGGGAACTACCTGATCGCTGTCCGGGTTATAGACGTGCAAACTGCAACGCCGAAGCTGTTCAATGTCGAGTGTATAGCGATCCTGAAACGCCATTCCTGTGACAGTAAACCCGTGTGATTTAACGCGCGACAAAAATCCGTCAAAGGTGTCGATTGATATATTTTCTGAGTTTTCTGTATAATTTCGTTTCCAGCGCCGGGCAACAAATTTCCTGTTTCGGAGTACTTCTTCACTGATTTGTCCGCTTTTGGAGCAGCAGCAATCTTCGTTGTTTTGGGACTCAGCTTTCTTAGTCAGAGCTGCAATCCGTTCGGGCAAGACCATGAAATCACCGTGAAAACCACAGCGCGGGTGATCGCAGGTGCTGTGTGTCAAATCAGATTGCCGGACAAGTCCGCGCGTCTGAAGCTCAATAGCCGCAATGACCTCCGGCAAAGTTATCCGGTCACGGTTACTCGGCGCGGCAGGGTAGCGTCCGAAGTAAGACACAGGCTGATAGTGTACTCCGCGCACTGCCGGACTGCGCTCTATGCCGAATTGAAGTATCGCCCCGATTTGGTCAGCGTTAACTCCGGGTACGATGGTAGGAACAAGCGTTACGCCGAGTTTCGCCACGTCGCAAGCCTCAATAGCAGCAATTTTCTCTTTAAGCAGCGAACGTCCGCGCAACGCGGTATAGGGCGCGTCAGTCACACCGTCGAACTGCATAAACACAAAGTCTAAGCCGCTGTCCGCAAGGCGTTTAGTGAAGTCCGGTTCAGCGCCAAGCCGCAAACCGTTTGAGTTCAGCTGAATGTTTTCGCATCCGGCTTTACGCGCAGCCGCTACGATTTCAGGCAAATCGTCACGTACGGTAGGCTCACCGCCGGAGAGCTGTATAAATGTTCTGCCTTCGTCAGCCTGACGCTTGAAAATGCCGTACCACTCGTCAGGCGAACGCTCTTTGAAGCTGTCAGTACCGTTGTTAGCGTCGGCAAAGCAAACAGGGCAGCGCAGGTTACAGCGGTGCGTGACCTCTACAAGCAGACAGCATGTGGACTGCAAGTGACGTTCGCAAAGACCGCAATTGCCCGGGCAGGGAGGCGCGGAAGATTCCTGCGGGGGAGTATACGGCGGCAGGTTCTTACCGCGCCAAGTAACGGCGTCAAAACGACCGTGTTCCGGGCATATCTTACGCAGATGCCAAGCACCGCCGCGCTCGCTGTATACAAGCTTCGCGGGCAATAGTTTATTACAAACCGGACATACGGAATAGGTTGATTTTAGCATAGGTGTGTGTTAGACCTAATTATCAGGCAGAAGTTACTGTCGTTCACTGATCGGGCTATACGCCTCGCGTTTGCTGAGCGACTTATACGCAGGGCGCATAATGCGGTTGCGCGGATTGTAGACCTCCTCAATACGGTGAGCACACCAGCCAACCATACGCGAAATCGCGAACATCGGCGTGTAAAGTTCATCTGGAATGCCCAAGAAGCTGTAAATCAGCCCGGAGTAAAAATCGACATTAGCTGAAACGACCTTGTCCTTTCCGGCGTCATTCATAGCAAGCGGAGCAAGACGCTCCACGCTCTCTAAAAGTTCAAGCTCGTCAAGCCTGCCCTTCTCCTGCGCAACAGTTCGGGCAAATTTCTTTAATACCACCGCGCGAGGGTCGGAGAGCGTATAGACGGCATGACCCATTCCGTAAATCAGTTTGGAGCCGTCACCGACTTTGCCATTGAGTATTTTGCTGAGATACGACATAATCTCGCCGTCGTCTTTCCAATCCTTGACGTTGGCTTTAATCTCCGCAAACTGCTGCATAACCATCTCATTAGCGCCGCCGTGTTTCGGGCCTTTAAGTGAACCGATCGCAGCGCTTATTGAGCTGTAAATATCCGTTCCGGTACTTGACAAAGCGCGGCAGGCGAAAGCGCTGTTGTTGCCGCCCCCGTGTTCCGCGTGAAGAACCATGCACAGGTCGAGCAGTTTAGCTTCAACTGAGGTGTAGGAGCCGTCTTGCCGTATAGCGCGGAGAAAATTTTCCGCAAAGCTAAGCGACGGGTCTGTGTGGTGTAAATACAGGCTTTCACGGTCGAAAACATGGCGTTTAACTGCATACGCGTGGGCAACTATCATAGGCGCGCGGGCAATCAAGCGAAGCGCCTTTGTAAGTTCGTCCTTAATATCGTGTGATTCCGGCTTCTCATCATAGCTGTAAAGCGCGAGAACGCTGCGTCCGAGCTTATTCATTATGTTGCGGCTCGGAGCGTTGAGAATCATATCCTGACTGAAGTTTTGCGGAAGTTCCGACCATTCGCCAAGCAAGGCACTAAATACTTTC
>JAITQY010000140.1 GCA_031288675.1 Oscillospiraceae bacterium
TCCGTTTTGCTCAGGGGTAGTCATCATCTTTGCAAACGCCGCGAAATCGAATTTCGGCATTTCAGGCGCGCCCTCTTTCTGCGGCGGAGGAGGCGGCATTTTAGACGGGTCGAACCGCATAACGCCCGCCGGGCAATAGCAGAACACGCTGATTCCGGTATCTTTATACGCGCCAAGCTCATTAGCAACCGACATAACAACGCTTGTCGCCGCCGCTTTGCCTGCGCAATAAATCGTGCCGCCGACCATAGGCGGAGCATAGTGGAACTGTGTTGAGCTATAAGTAATAATGCCGTGCTTGCGCTTCTGCATATCAGGAACAAATTCCTTTATCGCGAGCGCAACGCCGCGTGCCGAGATAGCATATGATTGGTCAAGGTCGCTTACCGGCGATTCAAGAATCTTGCCGTTCAGACGCATATTCATAGCGTTGTTGACAAGTATATCAACCTTACCGAATTTTGCGACTGCTTTCTCTTTCAGATTTTTAATGTCTGCTTCTTCAGTAATGTTCGTCTTTACAAACAACGCACCGTCGCGACCGTTTTCAGCGTTGATAAGGCGCTCGGTCTCTGCTCCAGCGTCCGGGTTAAGGTCTGCAATAACAACGTTTGCTCCTGCCGCCGCTAACGTGCGCGCATATCCAAGTCCGATATTACTTGCACCTCCGGTGACTACCGCGACCTCTCCTTTTAAGGCATCGGATTTAATCCCGGCTCTTTCAAGCTCAAGCTCCCCGATGTTGAGGAATGTTTCAACTTTTGCCATTGTAGGGTTTCTCCTTGTTTAATTATTTTGACCTCATTATAACACAAATACTTGAATAGTCAAGTGCAACTTATATTATTTCTCTATTTTTTTGTCTCCCCTTTTTGTTCACTTTCAACAGTACTCACAATAACTCTATCTTACATCTACCGGAGATCAGCGTTCTGGTTTCTCCCGAAAATTCACGCACTATCAACGCCGCGTCATCACTGATTTCTTCCGCAACAACGTACCGTGTTCCGGATTCGTCAGTCAGCAATATCTGACGTCCCATCAACACCGAACGCTCACGGTATTCATCCATAAAACCTTTATCCGGAAGCCTTGAATACAGCCCATAGAACGCCCGTATTGACGCGGCTGCTAATTCCGCGCGCGCGTCACCAACTGCTCCGCGCTCAAATATACTGCCTGCCTTTAAGACAATATCATCAGGAAAATCACAGTGATAAATGTTCAGCCCAATTCCGAGATGAATATATTCCACCATCCCTCCGGACGTCAGCGTAGCCTCCGTGAGGATTCCGGCAACTTTCTTTCCGCGGCAAATCACATCGTTTACCCATTTGATTCCGGCTTGCACTTTTGCAACGCTCTCTATCGCTTCCGACACGGCTATTGCCGCCATAGCAGTAATTGATACAGCCTCCGAAATATCCATCTTAGGCCGAAGCAGCAAGCTGAAGTATACTCCGCTGCCTTTCGGGCTGAAAAATGACCTTCCATATTGTCCGCGTCCCGACGTCTGCTGTTCCGCAACGATGACCAAACCTTCCGGTTCACCGTCTGACGCAAGCCGTTTAAGAACATTGCCGGTCGAGTCTACCGTGTCGTACACGGCGGCTCTGACCGGCAAATCTTTCAAAAGATATGAGATTTTTTCGCCCATTATACCGTTTTCTTTTCGCGGTATACTAACGGATACAGGCGTTTAGCAAGTTCCATCGCAACCACAATCTTGACTGCATCTCCCGGCAGGAACGGGACTACGCACTTAGTAAGCGCAACTACAGCGTTCGTTTTCATTACAAAGCAAAACCAAATCGTCCCCGGAAGATACGTTGCAGCCGTTCCAAATACAAGAGCTGTTATCAGCTTAACACGCGAACGTCCGAACTTACTGTTGACTAACGCGCTTACCGCTACGGCATTAAAAATGTATCCGATAATATAGCCGCCCGTAGGTCCTGCTAAATAGCTAAGTCCGGCTCCGCCGCTCGCCGTAATCGGAACTCCAACCGCGATTAACAGTATATATACAAAGACACTGATTCCCGCACTGACCGGCGGCAGAATAAGTGCGCACATATATACAGCAAGCGTAGCAAGTGACAGCGGCACTCCGCCCGGAAGCGGTATTGAAATCATTGCGCATACTGAGATAATAGCCGTAAAAAGAGCGCATTTAGTTATCTGTCTAATGTTCATATGTCACCTCTGATTTCTTACTTTCATTACGCAAATACCGCAAGCATAAATCCTGCCGCAACCGCGCTTCCGATTACGCCGGCTACATTAGGTCCCATTGCGTGCATAAGCAGATAGTTCGTGGGGTTATACTTGCGTCCGACGTCCTGTGAAACCCGAGCCGCCATAGGCACCGCAGAAACTCCTGCCGAGCCGATAAGCGGATTCACTTTCCCTTTAGTAATAACATACATCAGCTTCCCGAGCAGTAATCCACCCACTGTAGATAAACAAAACGCTAACAGTCCGAGAACAACGATTCCAATAGTCTTTAACGACAGGAATCCGATATTACTAACTCCGTCCGCGCCGGCAAGGTATCCTACGCTTGTCGCACCGACCGTCAAGCCGAGAAAAATCGTGACGATATTTATCAGGGCATTCTGTACAGTATCCGAGAGACGGTCTACTACACCGCACTCTTTGAACAGATTGCCGAGCATAAAACATCCAATCAGCGGAGCAACCGACGGCAGAAGCAGTACACAGAACACAGTAACCGCAATCGGGAATATTATCTTCTCCGTTTTTGATACTTCGCGCGCCTGAGTCATAACGACCTGACGCTCTTTATTAGTCGTCAGCAGTCTCATAAGCGGAGGCTGAATCAGCGGAATAAGCGCCATATAGCTATATGCAGCGACCGCAATAGGTCCCAGCAAATGCGGCGCAAGACGCGTCGCGCTATAGATCGCCGTAGGACCGTCAGCTCCGCCGATGATACCTATTGCCGCCGCTTCCTGCGGAGTAAAAGAAATCGGCGAAAACAAACCCAGCGACCGCGCAAGCATAAACGCCGCGTAAATCCCTAACTGCGCCGCCGCGCCGAGTAGCATAGACGACGGACGCGCAAGCATAGGACCGAAGTCCGTCATCGCTCCGATTCCTATGAATATCAGACACGGATATATCCCGAGCTTAACGCCGAGATATAGTATATCCAGCAACCCTCCGTCGTGCAGTATACGGTCAAAATTTATAGGAGTGTTTTGATAAAACTCATTGTGCATCAGCCCACCGAACGGCAGGTTCGCAAGCAGCATACCAAAGGCGATACCAACTAACAGCAACGGCTCGAATTTTTTAACGATAGCCAAATAAAGCAACAGGCACGCCAGCGCGATCATTACGATTGACTGCCAGTGTTCAAACAGCCCGGCAAATCCGGATTCACTGCCCAGCTTATATAAAACGTCTTTTATGTTCATTCAGCGGCACCTCATTCCAACGAAAATAAAGGCGTTCCCGTATCTACCTTAGCGCCCTTATCAACAGCTATCGCGGCAACCTTGCCGTCACGCGGCGCGACAATCTCATTCTCCATCTTCATCGCTTCAATGATAACTACCGCCTGCCCCTTTTTTACCTGCTCGCCTGTTTTTGCTGCAACGGAAACTACTACGCCCGGCAACGGCGACGATACCGTTTCGCCGCTGAGCGCAGCGCCTGACGCGGCAACGTTAACCGGCGGCGTCACTGGAGCTGCAACTACCGGAGCTGCTGCGGGCACAGCCTTCTGTACATCGTTCACGCTTACCAGCATTGCTTCACCGCGCTCCACGACAACCTCGTATACCTTGCCTTTTAATGTTACATCGTATTTCATATTTAATCCCTCAATCGTTATGAAGTTTACTCAGGCTTTTTGCCTGATCGAAATAAACCTAAGCTCGTTCAGCGGAGCTTTCAGATCGTCCGCTACAATTGCCATAATCATTGCCGCAGTCTGTTCGTCTGTATCGTACAGCGCGACCTCGCCCATAGACCCTGCCGCCGGAACCCTTCCGTCAGCGGCAGAATCCGCGTTCACTATCAGAATCGGTTCTGTCTGTGACGCATTGCCTCTGTTTGCCTTAACTACCGCGCCTGCAAGTACGCTTATCAGCTTGATTATCGCAATAATTGCCAGCAACGCCACAAACACTATCGCCATTCCGAGCAATGAAACTAACAACCCCTGACTCATTGATAACTCTGTCAGCATATCAGTCCCTCCTGGTAATCGTATAGCTTACCTTGTTTTGCTCGCGCTTCTCACGGTCCTCAAAGAATTTTTCGGCTATCTGCGGGAACAAAATATATGACAGCACATCCTCTGTATTGCGCGCAAGCGACCCGGCTGCTTTTTTACCTTCTTCCATTCCGGGCACGAGCGTATCGGCATAACGAACCTCAAGCGGCTTCTCATCCCCAAGCACCTTAGCAATCAGTTCCTTGCTTACCTCACCCGGAGGAGTTCCGTACTCTCCGCGCAGATACGCCTTGATTTCTTTAGAAACAATCTTGTACCGCTCACCCGCAAGAACGTTCTGCGTTGCCTGCACGCCCACGATTTGGCTCGACGGCGTTACCAAAGGCGGATACCCAAGGTCTTTGCGCACATTCGGAACCTCTGCAAGCACCTCGTCGAACTTATCCATTGAGTTCTGCGCTTTAAGCTGTGACACAAGGTTAGACAACATTCCGCCCGGCACCATATAATTCAGCGCGTCCGCGTCCGTGCCCATAACTTTCGGGTCAAGAAGCCCCGATTTCAGCACCTCCGCCTGATATGGTTTGAAGAAGTCGTTGATTTCCTTGATTTTATCGTCTTTAACATCAATATCGTAACCAAGCTGCTTCAGCGCGAACACCATCGTGTTCGTAGAAGCCTGCGATGTTCCGCCTGAAAAACACGATACCGCTGTATCTATCACATCAACGCCGGCTTCCACCGCTTTCAGCAGTGTCATATAAGCCAATCCGGTTGTCGAGTGCGTATGCAAATCCAAGCGCAGCTTACTGTTCTCCTTTATAGCTTTGACAAACTCACCCGCTTCTTTAGGGCTCATAACGCCCGCCATATCCTTAATACAAAGCTCAGAGGCGCCCATTTCTTCAATGCTCTTAATCAGCTTAATGTAATTCTCTAAATTATGCACCGGACTTGTCGTGTACGAAATCGCAACCTGAGCCGTAGCGTTATTGCGAATCGTCTCCTTAACTGCAGCCTCAATATTACGCAAGTCGTTCAGCGCATCAAATATACGGATAATATCAATTCCATTAGCAACCGAGCGTTCCACGAATGTCTTTACTACATCGTCCGGATAATGTTTGTACCCAAGTATATTCTGCCCGCGAAGCAGCATCTGAAGTTTAGTATTCTTGACATGCTTACGGATATTCCTCAGACGCTCCCAAGGATCTTCGTCAAGATACCTCAGACAGGTATCAAATGTAGCTCCGCCCCAACACTCTAATGAGTAATACCCTGCTTCATCCATCGTCTTCAGTATCGGCTCAAATTGTGAAAACGGCAGACGCGTAGCAATCAGAGATTGGTTTGCGTCACGCAGTACCGTTTCAGTAAATAGCACCTTGTGCATAAAGATAAAACCTTCCCTTAATAGATTTTTGAAGTTCTCTCGCAGAAGTCTTCAACGTTCATAATTTTAACACAGTAAATTCACAATTGCAAGAGCTATTTTGATAAATTTCATTTTCATCAAGAATTTTTTGCAAATTATACGGATATTCACTCGTTTTCTAAGTTTCAACGCGGCATTTTACCTAATCTCAGCTTCAAGTCATCCTCAACATACAGAGCCTCATACAATATAAACAGCGGAGGCAATTTAGTCTCCGCTGTTTATTCTAATTCTTGCAATCTACTGTATTAACCCTTGCATAAACCCGTCTAATCCCGGACTTTGAACGTCGCCTGCGATAAGCTGAGTTCCCACTACTATAATGTCAGCCACAATATCCGTATCGTCCGTAGGATAGTTCGTCACGCTGTATGTATATCGCGTTGCGCTCTGACCCGCATATGCCGACAGATTAAATCCCTGTTGTGTCTGCAATACGTTATAGTCGCTGTACGCCCCCACAAACTCTGACGGAATTATAACCTCCGCAACTTCCACAGGGTCAGGATTGACCTCCCACCCAATGGATTTCAGATACGCCACTCTGTCATCGTTGGTCACAAGGTTTGCCGGGTCAACGGAAACCTGCTCCGGTTGCTGAGGCACGACTTCTTCCGTTTGTACCTGCGGCGCTTTTTTGCTCTCGGGAACAGATTCAGCGGCAGTGTCCTTACGTCCTATAAGCAGCACCGCGCCAATAATAACGACGGCAAGGCAAACTAACGCCGTAACCGCTTTCTTTTTGTTAAGCTTTGCTGTGTAAATAAACATTGTACTCCCTCCAATTGCGTATTCGGTATTCCTAATATATGCGCTGTTGGAGTGTGTTAGAACAATGAACATTACCGTCAATAACCGCCGTACTGCCTTAACGTTTCAAGTTGATTTCCGTATATTTTTATCTGTTCACAAAATATTTACTTTTACACGCAAATTATCTCTAGACAAATCAGAAACTTTGTGATATAATACTTGAGTAGTGATTAATTACTAATATTTAATGATTAACATCCCTGTAACGCTAACCCGTCCCCCATATGGCGCATCTACCGTCTTAATTTGCCACTTGCAATTTGCAATTCCACCGTTTCCCACGTCCACTGCCTACTCTCGACTAATGACTGCCGACTATCTCGGCATTGCTCGCCCGCTATATTCCCGTCTCCCTCTCGACTGGCGACTTTGGACTAACTACTATCTCGCATTGCTTGCCCGCCGTTAACCCCTTCCGCTGTCTACTGCCGACTATCTCGCGTTTCTACCGTCTCCTACCTCCTAATACCTAACTCCTACCTCCTGTGTTGACTGCCGACCCGTTCAAACCATCTTACAGCTGCAGGATACAGCGTTACGTAATCGTCAGGGTACGTTAAAGTCTCAGGAGCGCCGTCAAACTCCCTCACCTCCGCGATTTCGCTCTCCGGTTTTCTGCCCATCCTCTTTATATCCGCAAAAAACATCTGACCGTTCGCCTGACCATCCTTTGTCCGAACCGCAATATCAAATATCGCCGTAAGCTCAAACTCTTCCGCGCCCGTCTCCTCGTAAAGCTCCCGCCTTGCCGCTTCATTTGCCATTTCTCCCGGTTCAATGTGACCTCCGGGAAACTCGTAACTCTCCCGCGCCATATGACGCACGAATATCCACCGGTTATTATACCGCGCCGCAACCACAACATATTCGTAATCGCTAAGCTCCCCAAGTCCGTAAACAAACGTCCCCATAACCTTTTCCTCCCGAAAAACAAAAGCGGACGAACCTCTTTCAGTCCGCCCGCATAGTTTGAAATTTTATATCAGCCCTTCATCGAACCAATCATTATGCCCTTAACGAAGTACTTCTGAATGAACGGATAAATACACAGTAACGGCGCCGTACCCACAATCGTTGTAGCATACTCAATGATTAGTTTCAAATCTCCCTGTGAACCCGCTTGGGAGTTAACTTCACTCGCAAGGTCTGCCGGAAGGTTTGTGTCAACCAATATCTGACGCAGTATAATTTGCAACGGGAACAGTTTCGGATTACGTAAATAAATCTGAGCCGTAATATATTCGTTCCATTTACCGATAGCGTACATCAGCGTGATTACCGCTATACTCGCTTTAACCAACGGCAGCGCTATCTTAAATAGGTAAGTCAAATGCCCCGCCCCGTCAAGCTGCGCCGATTCTTCCAGTCCCTCAGGCAAGTTTCGGAACGCCATCATCAAAATCAGAATATTAAAGATACTAACCATTCCGTTAAGAACGATAACCCAGCGTGTATCGACTAAACCCAGCGCTTTATTGACCATATACAGCGGAATCATACCGCCGCTGAAGAACATCGAAATCATCATTATGACAACTAAGTGCGGCATAAACAGCGCTCTGCGCGATACGCAGTACGCACCCAGCGCACCGAATACGACACTCAGGAAACATCCCGCGCCAACATAAAAGATAGTATTGGCATAACCGCGAATCAACTGCTGATTCTTAAAAATCGTCTTATATCCCGCAAGCGACGCCACAAGTTCATTCCCGAGGCGGTCAACTTCGATGGGACGCGGCCACAACCCGAACGGCCAAAGAACCAATCCTTCCGCCTTAGGGATAAGGTTCGGGTTAGAAAACGACAGCATCAAAATATGCCACAACGGCGCAAGACTGATTATTCCGATTATCGCAAGAATAATATAGTTAAATACCTTAAATACAACTCGCGCAGGGGTATCCTTAATAAGGTTATTTATATTTGATTTACCTAAATTGCTGTCAAGTTGATTAAGCAGTTCTACTCTGCTCCCCATATTCGTATCCTCCAATTATCTTTAATGATCCGGAACCAGCATGAAACATCCAAGCTTCCTGTTCGCCTGTTCCCGTAGCTTTCTTTAATATAGCAGCTCTTTAGAACAGGCTGAACTCCGAGAACTTGCGGCTTGCCGCGTTCGCTGTTATCAACAGCACCATTGATACGACCGAGTTAAAGATATTAACCGCCGTCGAATACCCGTACTCACCTTGCATAATACCTGACCGGTACACGAACGACATTATTACGTCGGCTACTTCATACGTCGTAGGACGGTACAAAAGAATGATTTTATCCATTGAGACGTTCAGCAACGACGAAACCTGCATAATAAGCATCATCATTATCATCGTCTGAATGCCCGGAATCGTAACGTGCAACGTCTGCTTCCACCGTCCCGCACCGTCAATTTTCGCCGCCTCATATAATTCCTGGTCTACGCTTGACAGCACCGCCAAGAATATAATCGACCCGTAACCGGTACTCTGCCACGCGTTAGAGATAACAAATATCGTCCGGAATGTCCAAAAGTCACGTAATCCCAGCATATCAGTAGGTTTGTGATATACTCCCATTTTAACAAGCGCCTGTGAAATCAATCCCGTCGTACCTACGAAGTCCTGAATGATTCCGCAGATGACTACAGTTGATACGAAGTAAGGCATATACGACATCGTTTGTATCGTCTTCTTAAACGCCCTGTTCTCCATCTCGTTCAGCAGTAACGCCAGGATAATCGGCGCCGGGAAGTTGATAATCATCGAATAAACGCTCATAATAAGCGTATTCTTGATCAATCGCCCGAAGTAATATGTAGAGAAAAAGTTAACAAAATTGCTGATGCCGATCCAGGCGCTTCCTACCGTTCCGCCGCGCGCGTCATAATGCTCAAAAGCGAGCAAAATACCGCCGATCGGCAGGTAGTTAAAGATAACGAAATAGATTATCAGCGGTAACGCTAAAAAGTACACGGACTTGTTACGCGCCCAATCTTTCTTAATGTCGGATATACGCATAAATGTTCTCCCTCGTTCTAAAGGACTATAACTATAGGCGTTTTACACAAAAACCTTTCAGTTACGATACCCATTATAGCACAACTTTTTAGAATTGCAAGAGGTTTTTTAATTTTTCTTTAATTTTTTTGATTTAACTTATGAACACCGTTCGCGCCATTACATTTTCTGTAGTCTTTTTTCTTTGTATCAAACATCTTAATTCGCTATTTCCCAATCCTTAAATCCATAGAACGGATCACGGCTCGTCGGATTCGCCCCCGATACCGTTCCCCGACCGCTGATAAGCGCCGCTCTCTCAAATACTAACGGCGCAAAGGGAACGTTTTCCGCTATACCGCTTAGCAGCAAACTCGCCGCAGAAGCCTTTTCTTCACCTGGCTGCGACGCCAAAAAATCCGTTGCAAGCACGTCCAAATGCGAGTCGTATCCGCCGTATCTTGCAGCACCCCGATCATCAAGCAACGGCAGCATAGACCAGTCCGCAGTAAGCTCAATCGACCCATAGAATAAATCATAGTTTCCAGCGTTCAGCCGCGCGGTAAAGTCTTCCCAGCTAAGCTCTATAAAGTTAATGTCAAATCCAAGATCACGCAACTGAGCCGCCACATTCTTTGCCGCGTTGACCTTTTTCAGATTGCCCCTATGAACTATAAAGCTAAGCGTAAAATCCTGAGCGTGATTGTCCGCGCTTAAATATTCCAAAAGCCCGTCACCGTCATAATCGCCTATTCCCGCGTCCAATAATGTATTTACCGCCGTCTGACGAGAAAGCTCTTTCACGCTCGCCGCAACGTTTGCGTCATAGTAAGGACATTCCTTAGGCAAGGCAGTATAAGCCGGTTCATAGTCCGGAAACTCCGCGTCTATCAGCGATTCGCGGTTAAGTACGAGCATCACCGCTCTACGCCGCGCAAGCTCTGAACCAAAGCTTCGCCAACTGTTAAATCCTATAAAGTGTAGCGTCGGAACAAGGTAAGGACGCCGCTCCGCCCCGCTGTTATACTCCGGCGCACCAATATCGCCGCGATTCTCAATAACCATATCAATGAATCCGCTGTCAAATGACGGTATCAGGCTGTCGCGCTTAACATCAGCAAGATATACCCTGTCAACCGGCATTTCCGCCGCATCGCGGTGTTCGGTAAATAACTCTAAATATCCGCCTTCCGCATTGTATACATACGGTCCTGAACCAACCGGGGCAGACCGGTAAATACTTCCGTCTTTCATAATTGGCACGTCAAGAAGCGCGGGGAACTCATAGTCTACACGGGTCAAAGAAATCGTTACGCCACCGTCCTTTGCGCCAACCTTGTTGATAATCCCAAGCCGGCTCGCGAACCGCCCGTCAGACCGCGCCGCGTTTATAGACCCTATTACGTCAAACAGCCCGATCTCACTTCCGTCGTGAGCCGCGATTCCGCTCTTTACCCTGAACGACCAATTGATTCCGTCGCTGGTACTCCACGTATCACACAATACAGGCTCCCAAGTGTAGTCCGGATTAACGCGGAACAATCCCTCGTACATCAGTCCGGAAAGCAAAAGATTATTCTCTCCCTTTGACGAAATAGGATTCATTGCCGCTCCGCTGTCCCAGCGTACTGTAAACAAAGGATTCAGGTTAACATTTTTCTGTCCGGAGACTTCCACCGGAACGGAGGTCACCTGCGCCTCCGGCTCCTCTGTAACCTCCGGCGCGGATGACGGCGGCGCTAACGCGGGGATATTAGCACATCCGGTCAGCAGTACACATATAAATAGTATAAGAGAAATCAGCGTTCTTTTCATCGTTAAATTATCTGCGCGACCACTTTCTGCTCTTAGGAGCGTTTTTCTTCAGGCTTCCGTCACCGCCGACATCCTCAACGGCTTTCAGATTTTTGACCACACTCTTGCGCTCTATGCTTTCACGCACCTGCGCGCTTAGTACCCGCATTACAAGTTCGTGCTTGATAGATTTTATCATAGCCTCGAACATCTCAAAGCCCTCTTGCTTGTACGCGTCTATCGGCTTGGTGTTACCGAATGCCCTAAGCCCGATACCGCGCCGCAGTTCGTGCATCGCGTCAATGTGTTCCATCCAGTGTTCGTCAACCGTGCGCAGCATAATCACGCGCTCAAGCTCGGCAAAATCCAGTCCGCGAGTGCGTATTTCCGCCTCTTTTTCGGCGTAACGGTCGTTGTATTCCTTTATTTTTGCGTCCCGTATATCACTGATTTCATAATCAAACTTGTCGGGATCCGGCTCAATCTCCGCCGCCGCAACCTCCTCTATCATAAGACCTATACTGTCGTGTAAATCCGCACCGTCCAAAACCTGCTTACGCTGAGCGTAAATCAGCTCACGCTGAGTGTTCATCACGTCATCGTATTCAAGGACGTTCTTACGGGTCTGAAAGTTGCGGGACTCTACTTTTTTCTGAGCGTTCTCAATCGCGCCGGACAGTATCTTTGCGTCAATCGGCTGATCCTCATCCACACCCAATGTCTCCATCATACCGGCAACGCGGTCAGAACCGAACAAGCGCATAATATCATCCGTAAGCGAAAGGAAAAACCTTGACTCGCCCGGGTCACCCTGACGTCCGGAACGTCCGCGAAGCTGGTTGTCGATACGGCGGCTCTCGTGCCGCTCCGTTCCGAGTACGTACAGTCCTCCGGCTTTCAGAACATCCCCGTACTCGTCCGCAGTTGCTTCCGCACCGCCAAGTTTAATATCGGTTCCGCGTCCCGCCATATTAGTCGCGATAGTCACCGCGCCGAACTTACCCGCATCCGCAACTATTTCAGCTTCACGCTCGTGGTGAAGCGCGTTTAATACGTTGTGAGGAATTTTTTCACGCGTTAAAAGTTTAGAAAGATACTCGGACTTTTCAACACTTACTGTACCCGCCAAAACCGGCTGACCTTTTCCGTGACACTCTTTTATCTGCGCGACAATTGCCTTATATTTTCCGTCTTCATTTTTGAAAACTACATCGGGATTGTCGATACGTATCATCGGCATATTAGTAGGAATTTCAACAACGTCTAACTTATAAATCTGACCGAATTCTTCAGCTTCGGTCAAAGCCGTACCGGTCATACCGGACAGCTTGCTGTACATACGAAAATAGTTTTGAAACGTAATCGTGGCAAGTGTCTTATTCTCCGCCGCGACCGCAACATTCTCTTTAGCCTCAATTGCCTGATGCAAACCCTCGCTGTAACGGCGTCCAAACATCAGACGCCCGGTGAACTCGTCAACTATGATGATCTCTCCGTCCTGAACGACATAATCTACATCGCGCTTCATCACTCCGCGCGCCTTTATTGCCTGATTGACGTGATGCGAGAGGGTACTGTTATCCGGATCGCCCCAGTTTTCTACGCCAAAAGCTTTCTCCGCCTTTTCGATTCCGCGAGCGGTCAGTGTCGCGTTACGAGCCTTTTCGTCCACAATGTAGTCCGCGTCAATCGTTTCATCCTCTTCGGCTTTATCGTCCTGCTCGACCACTACTTTAACTTTCAGACGTTTTACAAAATCATCGGCTTTCTGATACAAATCAGTGGCTTCGTCAGCCTGACCGGAAATGATGAGCGGTGTACGCGCCTCGTCAATCAGGATACTGTCCACCTCGTCCACGATAGCGAAAACGTGTCCGCGCTGAACCATATTCTCCTTATATATCGCCATATTGTCGCGCAGATAGTCAAAGCCGAGTTCGTTATTAGTGCCGTAGGTAATGTCGCAGGCATAGGCTTCACGGCGCTCCGCCGGAGTAAGTCCGTGTACTATCAGACCACAAGTCAGACCGAGAAACCGGTGAACCTGCCCCATCTCATCACACCCGACCTTAGCAAGGTAGTCGTTGACAGTAACAAGGTGAACCCCTTTGCCCTCCAGCGCGTTCAGATAACACGGCATAGAAGCGACAAGCGTTTTCCCTTCGCCCGTTTTCATCTCTGCGATTCTGCCTTGATGAAGCACGATACCGCCGATAAGCTGAACTCTGAACGGACGCATATTCAGAACGCGGTCAGCGGCTTCACGAACCGCCGCAAACGCTTCCGGCAAGATGTCGTCCATTGTCTCTCCGTTAGAGAGACGCGCTTTGAACTCATCCGTTTTAGCGCGAAGCGCATCGTTGGAGAGGTTGCGGTATTCCGTCTCAAGGCTTTCGATTTTTTCGACCAACGGCATAATCTTTTTCAGCTCGCGGTCACTGCGCGATCCAAAGAGTTTAGTTATAATCGACATATACACTTCCTTAATAAATAAAAGTTGACCTGACCATAATTCCCGCTCACAAAATAACTATTATATTATACCACAAAAAAGCAACAAAGTCAAGCCCGAACGGCACTTTTAACAATTTTGTAAAATCTATAGACCCTTTCGTAAAATATCAAAAACGCTCCATAGTACAGATAACCATAACGTCCCCGCCGAATTAGGCAGGGACGTCCGAGTAACTACTATCAAGCCAAATATATCAATCGAACTTTTATCACACGAATATTATAATAATACTTGTTTTCAAAAGGATTTTTGAGTGATTTTCTAATATATATATAAACTCATTAATCATTATTGTTTAGTCTATCTGTAATTGGTTCTTGCGCACGCCGCTTCGAGATATTGCCGCCGCAAGCAGATACCCAACGGAAACTCCTATAAATCCAACAATAAAAGAATCAATATCAAAAACTCCCATTGTGGTAAATAGATGTATTAGCTTGATTCCGAATATAGTTAAAAACCAATACAGCAAAAGGAATTTATACCGCAGTAACTTAGGATATAAGAGCGGCAACAACAGACCGAACGGTAAATAAATAAACCCACTTAAGAAAAACATCACGGCAGTGACCCAATTAACTTCTTTGCCGATATTGATAAACGCAATGATAGACTTGAACGGAATTAGGTTGACGCTTGTTCGAATGCAGTCCCAATAGGTGGGTCTGCCTAATTTGAATCCACGATTTATAAACATATGGTAAAACATAATAATAATATATATCCCAAACAAGATACGCAAAATATTTGATTTTTTATCATTATTTTTAGTCATAACTATTTCCCTTAATTTATTCTGTTGCAACATTGCAATAACTATGAAATCGCTCAAAGTCAACTTTTATCTGAGCGTTATGTATCTTGATATTGGCACTTAGCGCCTTATAAAATCTTTGGCATCTTACCCTCCCTGCGCGCCCTTGCGCGTCTTATCATAGGACTGTGCCAGAAACCTACTTACAGCTTCTTTGTACATATAACACAATAAATCAAAATAAAATATTTGTCAAGATGGCATTTCTACCAAAATTTACTCTTTATTTTATGCAATTCTACCAATTCAGAAGTCCAAAGTGGCGAAGTAGTCGTCAGGGGTTTCGGCGCGGCGTATCATCTCCACGCTGCCGTCTTCACAGAGGAGAAGCTCTTTGGATTTCAGCTTGCCGTTGTAGTTATATCCCATCGCATAACCGTGTGCTCCGGTATCGTGGATAATAATCAGGTCGCCAAGCTGAATCTCCGGCAACATTCTGTCGACCGCAAATTTATCGTTGTTTTCGCACAGAGAGCCGGTGACGTCGTACTTTTTAACCGCCGGAGCACCCTCTTTACCATTGACGGTGATATGGTGGTACGCGCCGTACATAGCGGGGCGCATAAGATCAACCGCGCAGGCGTCAAGCCCGATGTACTCTTTATAGATATGTTTCTCGTGAATCGCGGTCGCGACAAGGCATCCGTAAGGGGCAAGCATATACCGACCAAGCTCAGAGAATATCGCAACGCCGCCCATACCAGCCGGAACGAGAATTTTCTCGTAAACGCGGCGTACGCCCTCGCCGACCTCCTCAATGCTGACCGGGCTTTGCTCCGGAAGATACGGAATTCCGATTCCGCCGGAAAGGTTGATAAACTTAATATCGCAGCCGGTCTCGTCACGCAGCTGAACCGCAACCCTGAATAGAACCTCCGCAAGCTGAGGGTAGTAAAGCTCCGTAAGCGCGTTGCTGACAAGGAAGCTGTGTATACCGAAAGTTTTCACGCCTTTGGCTTTCAGTTTTTTGAAGCCTTCCGCGAGCTGAGCGTAAGTAAAACCATATTTGGCGTCGCCGGGATTGTCCATAACGCCGTTGGACAGTTCCATAATACCGCCTGGATTATACCGGCAGCTGATAGTTTCCGGAATGTATCCGATCGCCTGTTCCAAAGCGTCTATATGTGTAAAGTCATCAAGGTTAATCGTCGCGCCGAGTTTGGCGGCAAGCCGAAATTCTCCCTCCGGAGTGGCATTGCTGCTAAACATAATTTCTTTGCCGGGAAATTCAGCGCGTTCCGCAAGAAGAAGCTCCGTGTAAGAACTGCAATCAACGCCGCACCCCTCTTCCTTTAGAATCTCTAAAATAGACGGATTAGGAGTAGCTTTAACCGCGAAATATTCCTTAAACCCTTTATTCCAAGAAAACGCTTTAAGCAAAGCTCTTGCGTTACGGCGTATCCCCGCTTCATCATACAGATGAAACGGCGTTCCGAATTCGCAGGCTATTTCTTCTAATTTTTGTGCGTTAACAAAAGGTTTTTTCATGGTGCTTGTTTCCCCTTTTTTTGTAATTCCGGTGTGGTATATTCAGCCTATGCAGGTCATTTACATAGATTCATTTTTCGTAATTAATCTTGCGGTCAACTATCTGCTTATTTCTGCAACCGCAAAGTTAAGCGCGCTCAGAACGCGGCACTTAAAGTTTTTTCTTGCCGCACTTGTTGGCGCCGCATACGCCGCCGTAACGGTTTTGCCGTTTACACCGGCGTTCGTAAGCGCGCTGCCGGTAAGGCTTGCATTCGGAGTGCTGCTTGCGCTGATAGCGTTCGGAAGGGAACGTAATCTCGGGCGGCTCGTGATAATTTTCTTCGCGCTGTCCGCGTGCTTCGCCGGAGCTTCGCTGTTGGTCGGACGTGTAAGTTTCAAAACCGTGCTGCTTACCGCCGCGACCGCTTACGCCGTAATAACGTGCGTATTCAAGTTCGCCGCCGCGAGAAAACCTGCGCCTACATCGCCTACGACAATGCTGAGAATCACGCTTGGGGGAAATCAAGCCACCGTAATCGTGCTGAACGACACCGGAAACAGCCTTCGCGATCCGCAAACCGGCACAATTCTGCCGGTTCTGAATTATAGCGCGGTA
This sequence comes from Oscillospiraceae bacterium, assembly GCA_031288675.1. Classification (GTDB taxonomy): domain Bacteria; phylum Bacillota; class Clostridia; order Oscillospirales; family Oscillospiraceae; genus JAISJH01. Next base: position 16,649 of record JAITQY010000140.1, read on the forward strand.
AGAAGTCTGTTCAAAGGCAATACGCGTCAAATACTCGAAAGCGCGTTAACCTCCCCCGAAAAATTCTCCGCACTGCCGGGCGATCTAAAGTGGCGGCTGATACCGTATAACGCCGTCGGAGTAAGCAACGGGTTATTATTAGCGGTAAAAGCGGAAGAAATCACGGGAGCGGCATCACATTGGTTCGCAATATCACCAAACGAAATAAACTCTTACGGAGGCGTAATATGAAACTCTCATCATTCCACATTAATCTAACGCAAGTCCGGCTTGCTTGGGAGCGTTTGCTTGCAAAGCTCGGAATCCGCAGTTCCGGCAGCGTATTTTACGTCGGCGGTCCCGATACTCTGCCGCCGCCGCTAAGCCGCGATGAGGAAGCGGAGTGTATCAGCCGTTTGAGCTTAGCGGAGACTTCCGAAAGGGCAAAACAGACACTGATAGAGCGCAATCTGCGTTTAGTAGTTTATATCGCGCGCAGATTTGAGAATACGGGAATACCTATAGAAGACCTTGTTTCAATAGGCACTATCGGGCTGATCAAGTCTATCGGCGCGTTTAATCCGGAAAAGAATATCAAACTTGCCACATATGCCTCCCGTTGCGTGGAGAACGAAATACTGATGTTTTTAAGAAAGACCCATAATCAGAAGACAGAAATCTCTCTTGACGAGCCGCTGAACACCGACTGGGACGGCAACGAACTTCTGCTGTCCGAAATACTCGGAACAGAGGAAGACTCCGTCACGCGAGGATTAGAGGACGACAGCGAGCGTCAAATGCTTCGCGAAGCCGTACGGAGGTTAGGCGAACGTGAACGCGCCATCATTGAGCTTCGGTTCGGGCTTGGAAAGCCGCGAGAGTATACTCAAAAAGAAGTCGCCGACGCAATGGGTATAAGCCAAAGCTACATATCACGATTAGAGAAACGAATACTAAGCCGCCTTAAACGCGATATAGCCAGATTGATATAACCGCGAATATTCCGCAAAGCGTCAATACTTCTTAGAGGTTTTGTTCAAGCACATTATACCGCAAGTCATTTCAAAAGTCAAGATGTAAACGTAAATAAATTGTGAACTTTTCTCATCAAAAATCAGAGTTGCAGAGCTTAGAAAACTCTGCAACTCTGACCTTTGTCAGTCCTGAATCTGGAAATCGAGAATGACCTCGTGCATTTTTTCAAGCATCTCGTCAAGGTCAACGAGATGCGCGGCACACGCCTCCTCTAAGGTTTCTTCCGCAGAAATCTCACAGCCGAGGCAGTGCATACCATACGCATAAAATATCGGCTTGCACTCCGGCGCGTATTTCAAAATATCGCCGATAGCAGTGTCCTTTGTAAGCTCGAAGTGCATTACCGCATTAACGCGAGCCAGAAACTGCTCGACCTCTACGCCGTGTACTTCGCAGGCTTCAGCAACAGTCTCGTCCTCCGATAAATGGCAACCGAGGCAGTGCATACCGATTTCATTAAAAAGTGCCGTCAACGCCTGTAGGTTCGGGCAAGCGCGCAACATATCAATAATAAGTGTTTCACGAGTAACAGTCATAGTGTTTTCCTCCCTGCTTAATTAAGAAGCAGTAGGCGCGGAACGCAACCGCCCCTGCCTACTGCTGTTTGACTTCGCTAAGCCTGTTTCAGATGTTCTAAAAGGGCTGTTTAGCGACCCCTGTCTTCTGCAAAGCAATCACTGCAGAGAACCGGGCGGTCGGTCTTAGGCTCAAACGGTACGCGGGCTTCGCGTCCGCAACGAGCGCAAGTGGTCGTGAAGTAAGTGCGGGGACCACGCGCAGCTGTTTTCTTTTGGTCACGGCACGTCTTACAACGCTGCGGCTCGTTCATAAAGCCTTTCTCAGCGTAGAACTCCTGCTCACCGGCGGTGAACACAAACTCCTCGCCACAGTCCTTACAGATTAGGGTCTTGTCTTGGTACATATTGGTTTCCTCACTTTGGTCTTGCCCTTTTAGGGTCTTAAAATATTTGCGCACGGCTTTCGCCGGTATCGCCATTGATAATTAGGTTTCCGATTTAGAAAACCTTACTCGTGTAGACGGGCGCTTTTGTGCCTGATCCGCTGGATCGCATTGTCAACCGATTTTGCCGATTTGCCGATCCTATCCGCTATTTCGCCGTAAGATAAGCCGTCTAAATACAGGCTTTATATTTGCTTTTCCAGCCCTGAAATAATACTTGCCAGACCGACTAAAAGCTCAAGGTAATGATCACTGGTTATATAATAATCTTA
>JAITQY010000054.1 GCA_031288675.1 Oscillospiraceae bacterium
GTCAATTTCCGTAGTATTCCGGAGCTTCTTACACAGTGCCGCCGCGTGATTCCGGTCGCGGTCGGTGACGGCAGAGCGGCTCTGTATGTGTTCCCTTTCAAAACAGGTATGTTCGGCAAACAGGCGGAGCCGGTTGCAACGCTTGACCTTGCATTTCCGGTCGTACACGGAACTAACGTAGAGGACGGTGTTCTTCAGGGCTATTTGCAAACACTCGGACTGCCGCTTGCCGGCTGTGATGTGTGTGCCAGTGCGCTCGGAATGGATAAGTACGCGCAGAAAACGCTTTACAGAGCCGCAGGATTGCCGGTTCTGAACGCCGTTAAGTTCACCGCGCGCGAGTTCAGCCTGAACCAAACTGACGTTATCACGCGCATCGAAACTAATGTCGGCTATCCGGTCATTATAAAGCCGCTTAATCTCGGCAGCAGCGTCGGAGTTAAATTTGCCGCAGACAGAACCGCGCTGGAAGACGCGATTGACTTCGCGTCGGAGTTCAGCCCTGTACTGCTTGCGGAGCAGGCGGTCGCGAACCTGCGCGAAATCAACTGTTCTGTTCTTGGCGACCGCGATTCTGCTCGCGCAAGTGAGTGTGAGGAACCGCTCGGCACGGGCGAGATACTCAGCTATGAGGACAAATACATCAGCGGCGCAAAGGACGTCTCTAAAACCGGCGATTCTGCCGGGTCAAAGGGTATGGCAAGTCTGAAGCGGCTTCTGCCCGCGCCGGTTACTCCGGAGCAGAGGGAACTCATTCAGGACTATGCCGTAAAAGCGTTTCACGCGCTTGGCTGTGCCGGAGTTGCGCGAATTGACTTCCTGATGGACAGTATGACCGGAGAGATTTGGGTCAACGAGATAAACACGATTCCCGGTTCCCTCTCATTTTACCTTTGGGAAGCAAGCGGAGTTAAATACCCGGAGCTGTTAGACGAATTAGTTTCTATCGCGCTGAAACGGGACAGAGAGAACAAAGAACATAATTACGAGATTGAAACGGGGATACTTGCCAACTTCACCGGCGGCGGCAAAACAAAGGCTTGACTTGCAGCGTCTTCTCCTCACAGCGCGTAACCACCGCCTCCTAATTCCTATACCCTAAAACCTACCTACTATAAAGGACACACATATGATACAATTTGCGCAGCGAAAACAGAATAGATTAGAAAAGTATGATTATTCGTCCACAGGGTCATATTTTGTAACTCTCTGCGCTAAAAACAAAGAGGAAATTTTTGGGCGTTTGGATGGATATGCTGGTAGCCTCGTAGGGGCGAGCATTGCTCGCCCGCAAATTAAACTAACTGAAATCGGAAAGGCGGCGGTTGAAGCTGTCAGACAAATTCCTTGCGTATACGCGAATGTTTCTGTAGACACCTATGTTATAATGCCGAACCACATTCATTTGATAATATCTATTGCTTGCGGCAATGACGGGCGGGCAATGCCCGCCCCTACACCGGCGGTTTCAAGAATCGTTCAGCATTTTAAGGGTTCAATTACCAAAGCGGTCGGATTTTCTCCGTGGCAGAAATCGTTTCACGACCATATACTTCGTACACAGCAAGATTATTATGAGGGTTGCCAATATATAGAAAATAATCCTGCCAATTGGTTAGAAGATACTTATTACTATAAAGGACACACATATGATACAATTTGAAGAATATAAACAGCAAATACTCGGCTTAAAGCCCAAACTTGACAACCTGAAAGACGCGCTTAAGCCGGAGGACGCAGAGCGTGAAGCGGCGGAGCTGGAAACGCAATCCGGTGCGGACGGCTTCTGGGACGATATGGACGCGGCTCAAAAGGTTCTTAAATCCGTCAAAACTCTCCGTGAACGCGCGGCGCGTTACCATTCTCTCGAAAAAGCTTACGGCGACGTACTTATACTTATTGAGCTTGCGCTTGAGGAAAACGACGAATCACTTTTGCCAGACCTTACGGCGGAGTTCAGCGCGTTTGACAAAAAGCTCGAAAAAGCGCGGCTTGAAACCCTACTAAGCGGCGAATACGACCGCAATGACTGCATCGTTACGTTCCATGCCGGAGCAGGCGGTACGGAGGCTCAGGACTGGGTTCAGATGCTTTACCGTATGTACGTCCGCTGGGGGGAGCGTCACGGTTATGACGTTAAATTAGTGGACTGGCTCGACGGCGATGAGGCGGGGCTTAAATCCGCCACGATTATGGTCTCTGGAGAGCTTGCTTACGGCTATCTGAAAAGTGAGAACGGCGTTCACCGCCTTATTCGCGTTTCGCCTTTCGATTCCAGCGGACGCCGGCACACATCGTTCGCGGCGGTGGAAATCGCTCCGCAAATAGAAGATACCGGCGATATAGTAATAAAACCCGAAGACTTACGCGTTGACACTTACCGAAGCTCCGGAGCGGGAGGTCAGCACGTCAACAAAACCGAGAGCGCTATCCGCATTACGCATATACCCTCCGGAATAGTCGTTGCCTGTCAGCAGGAGAGAAGTCAGATACAGAACCGTGAAACCGCTCTTAGTATGCTCAAAAGCCAGCTCGCCGCGATTAAGGCAAAAGAACATTACGACAAAATCGAGGACATCAAAGGCGTACAGAAAAAAATCGAATGGGGCAGTCAGATACGCACGTATACTTTTATGCCGTACACGCTTGTTAAGGATGAACGCACCCGTTTCGAGACCGGCAACGTTCAGGCGGTTATGGACGGCGATTTAGACGGATTTATCAATGCTTATCTGATGATGCAGAACACATAAGGGGGAAAACAAATGAAAGAGTTACCTAAGATATACGACCCCAAAGCGGTCGAGACCAAAATTTATGACCTCTGGACGCGCGGAGATTACTTCAGGGGTCGTATAGACACGTCTAAGACGCCTTTCACGATTGTGATTCCGCCCCCTAACGTTACAAGCAAGCTCCACATCGGACACGCCTATGACAACACGCTTCAGGATATTCTCATACGCTGGAAGCGTATGAGCGGCTATGCCGCGCTGTGGGTTCCGGGTTGTGACCATGCGGGTATCGCGACGCAAATCAAAGTTGAGGAAATGCTACGCACGGAGCGCGGGCTTACAAAGCACGATCTTGGGCGCGAAGCGTTCCTTATTGAGGTTTGGGCGTGGAAAGAGAAATATGGCGGAGAGATAATCAACCAGCTAAAAAAACTCGGCAGCAGCTGTGACTGGAGCCGTGAACGGTTCACTATGGATGAGGGCTGCAGCCGCTCCGTGCGCGAGGTTTTCGTGCGGCTGTACGAAAAAGGCTTGATTTACAAAGGCAAACGTATTGTTAACTGGTGTCCGGACTGCGTTACCGCGCTATCCGATGTAGAAGTTGAACACGAGGAGCGCGAGAGCGCGTTCTATAAGATTCGCTATCCGTTCAAAGACGGAAGCGGCTATATCACTGTTGCCACCACCCGTCCTGAAACAATGCTCGGCGATGTTGCTGTAGCGGTCAATCCGGAAGACCTGCGTTATGCCGGTAAGATTGGCAAAATGCTTGTGCTTCCCCTTGTGGGCAGAGAGATTCCGCTTATCGGCGATGAACACGCCGATATGGAACTCGGCACAGGGTGCGTCAAAATTACTCCGGCGCACGACCCGAACGACTTTGAGGTCGGTAAGCGTCACGATCTGCCGGTTATCCGTGTGCTTGACGATCACGGAAAAGTAAATGACGGCGGCAAATATAATGGAATGGACAGATATGACGCGCGTAAAGCGATTATCGCGGATTTAGAAACGCAGGGACTGTTAGAGGGCATAGAGAAACGCGTCAATGCCGCCGGAACCTGCTACCGATGCGGTTCGGTTGTCGAGCCTATCGCGTCGGAGCAGTGGTTCGTGAAAATGAAACCGCTTGCCGAACCGGCTATCAAAGCCGTAGAGGACGGTGACATTAAATTTGAGCCGGAACGCTTCACTAAAAACTACTTAAACTGGATGCGGAATATTCAGGACTGGTGTATCTCACGCCAGCTATGGTGGGGTCATCAGATTCCAGCGTGGACATGTGCGGAGTGCGGGCATATTACGGTCAGCCGTGATGACCCGGCGGAATGCGAACATTGCCATAGCTCTGATATAGTGCGTGACAGCGACGTTCTTGATACATGGTTCAGCAGCGCGCTTTGGCCGTTCTCTACACTCGGATGGCCTGACAAAACGCCTGATTTGGAATTTTTCTACCCCACTAACGTGCTTGTAACGGGCTATGATATAATCCCGTTCTGGGTGGCGCGAATGATTTTCTCCGGTTTGGAGCAAACCGGCATGAAGCCGTTCGGAACGGTATTCATTCACGGGCTTGTCCGCGACGAGCTTGGGCGCAAAATGTCCAAATCGCTCGGCAACGGAATTGATCCGCTTGAGATGATTGACGCCTATGGCGCGGACGCGCTTAGAATGAACCTCGTTATGGGTGTGGAGGCGGGTAACGACACACGCTTCGCTCAGAAAAAAATAGAGAGCTTCCGAAACTTCGCCAACAAACTTTGGAACGCCTCCCGTTTCGTGCTTATGCAGCTTGAGAACAGCCCGGACGGCAGTTTATCCGTGCCTGATCCGCAAAACTTCGCTGACCGCTGGATACTATCTAAACTTAACCGCCTGACCCGTGAAGTCGGCGCGAACCTTGAAAACTTCGATCTCGGCGTAGCGGTCAGCAAAATATATGATTTCATCTGGGACGATTTCTGTGACTGGTACATCGAATTCTCAAAAATCAGCCTTACGCCGTCTGTCTTGTGCTATGTGTTAGGTGAAGTACTAAAACTTCTGCACCCGTTTATGCCGTATATTACCGAAGAAATATGGCAGTCATTGCCGATGGGCGGCGGAGACAGCGTGCTGATGATACAGCCATATCCTCAGTACAACGCGGCTCTTGAATATACCGCCGCTGAGGAGGAAATTGAGAGCCTTATGAGGGGAATCCGCGCCGTCCGCGCCCTGCGCGCGGAGAAAAACGTACCGACCGGCAAACGCACTAAAATCTATGTCGCATCTGACAAACCTGACTGGTTTCCGGAAACCGCGCTGCAAAAGCTCGCGTTCGCCTCTGACGCTGAATATTCTGTTCCGTCCGATTCTTCCGATATGGTAACGGCGGTCACGGAGGACGCTAAATTCTTTATTCCGCTCGCTGAACTCGTTGACCTTGAAGCGGAGAAAGCCCGTATCGCAAAGGAACTTGAGAAGGCGGAGGCAGACCGTGACCGCTTGCTTGCAAAACTCAGCAACACAGAGTTTATCTCAAAAGCGCCGGAACACGTTGTAGCTGCGGAACGCGACCGTCTTGCCAAAGCCGAAGCGCTTATCAGGCAGCTAACCACAAACTCCTGATTATCAAAATCTATGTTTACTGAAAAACAAATCACATCAAAAATAGTTTACAACGGAATCGTCGTAAACGTCCGGCGCGACACAGCGGAGCTTCACAACGGTAATGCCGCAAATCGTGAGGTTGTAATTCACCCGGGCGGAGTAGTTATTCTGCCCGTAGACGATATGGGTAACGCCTATGTCGTACGGCAGTTCCGTTATCCGCCGATGAAGCCGCTTCTTGAAGCATGTGCCGGCAAACTTGAAAAGGGCGAAGACCCGAAAGCCGCCGCGGTTCGCGAACTTTATGAAGAAACCGGTATTACTGCGGCGGAGATCATCGGTCTTGGAATCAGCTATCCCTCACCGGGATATTGCGATGAGGTCAATTACCACTATCTTGCCAAAGAGCTGACGGTCGGCACGCCGCACCCGGACGAGGATGAATTCCTGACAGTCGAAAAGGTTCCGCTCTCTGAATTGCTGCAAATGGCTGCGAACGGCGAATTAAACGACGGCAAAACTATCGTCACACTGTTCCGCGCTGACCGGTTGTTAAACGGCGGTCAAATCACCGTATGACCCCGCGCGCAACCGTAAGCTCACTGTTAATTTCTATATTGCGAGGTATCTTATGCCGCGAACTATCCTTATCGTTGATGATGAACCCAGCATAGTTGACATCCTGGAGTTCAATCTGAAACGCGAAAATTATACCGTCCTGACTGCTTTAGACGGTAAAACAGGGCTGGAGCTCGCTTTGAAAAAAGCTCCTGACCTTATCTTGCTTGACGTTATGCTGCCGGGCATTAACGGCTTTGACGTATGCAAGAAAATACGGGAAACAGACAAACTTACCCCTATACTTATGCTTACCGCCCGTGAAGAGGAGCGCGACAAAGTACTCGGGCTTGACTACGGTGCGGACGACTACATTCTAAAGCCGTTTGGAGTCCGCGAACTTCTCGCCAGAATTAAGACCAATCTGCGCCGCACGGAATCAATTGCCTCTGTCACTCCAAGCAATCCGGAAGAAATAGTTACCGCCGGCTGCCTCAGCCTTGACCTTGCGGGACAGCTTGCGTTCAGAAACGGAATCCGCATTGACCTTACGGAGCGCGAGTACGAGCTTCTGCGGTATATGATTGCCTCTCCGGGTAAAGTGTTCTCGCGTGAGGAGCTTATGGCAGGCGTTTGGGGTTCCGGTTTTCTCGGCGATACCCGTATGATAGACGTCACTATTCGCCGTCTGCGGGAAAAATTAGAAGATGACGCCGCCAACCCCGCTATCATCGTTACCAAGCGCGGAATCGGTTACTACTTAGAGGTCTGATTATGCGTAAACGATTTCGTATCGGTCAGCAGGGCAAACTGCTTATAATGGTGTTTTCGCTGGCTATCGCCATTGGAATCGCTGCGTTCGTAATACAGCAGCGGTCATTTATCGCGTTCCAGCAAAGCCTGTTTGTAAACCAAATTCAGTCTGTCCTGTCCAAACCGGAAATCGTTACTTCGCTCACCGAAGCTGCGGAGCAGGATGCTGAAAGCGTCAGCGCGGTTGTCGGCGGACACGCAAACGAATTCGGTATTGACGGCGTTAACCGCGTCTATTACATACTCAATGAAAACGCTCAGCCGAAAGCCGCGATGTTAGACATTCCTGCCGTTGTTGAGGTCACTCTTAACATTACAGAGGCTATGCTCGGGCGCGTCGGCGATAAAGTGCGTACTTATAACCCGTATATGGATTATGCCTACCCCGTCGGTGACTTTATCGTGTATATTCATGATAATAAGACTTACCTTGTTGAACAAACCCGAGATAACAGAAAGAATATGATTGGTTTTGCGCTCGGCGCTCTTTTCTTTTCGATGTTGTCGGCGATGCTTATTAGTAAGTTCTTCGTTCTGCCGTATGATAAAGTTAACAAGGTGGCGACTACGATGTTAGAGGGCGAATATCCGGAACCGCTGGAACTTACAGGCGACAAGCTCATTGACCCTGTACTGAACTCTCTCAATGAAATGGTTAAAACCTTACGGGAAAGCAAATTACAGGAAAGGGAGTTCTTTGCCAGCGCCTCGCACGAGCTTCGCACGCCGATGACTAACGTCCGCAGCTATGCGGAGACGCTTAAAGAAATGGGTGACGGTATCGACCCGGAAACACGCGACCGTTTCCTTACGGTTATCCTCAATGAATCCGACCGGCTGGCGGCGCTTGTCAGTGATTTGCAGATGGTTTCAAAAACTGACGCCGGTCAGATGGAGTTAGAGCTTTTGGTATTTGATTTCAGAGACGCTGTGCGAAGCGTCTATAACGCGATTTCTTTAGACGCTTCCAAACAAGGTCTGCACATCGCTTTTAACCCGAGCGGCAAGCCTTTGCCGGTGAACGCCGACAAAGCGCGAATCGAACAGGTTTTGATGAATGTTATCTCCAACGCGGTGCGCTACACTCCCTCCGGAGGTTCTGTCACCATTACTGCCGGCTTGGATCAGTCTCATAAAGAAGTTTGGGCGGTAGTGCGCGACACGGGCATCGGTATACCAAAAGAAGATATACCTAAGCTTTTTGATCGCTTCTACCGCGTTGATAAAGCCCGAAGCCGCGCAAAAGGAGGCTCCGGATTGGGGCTTTCTATCGCTAAGGAAATAACCGAGCGTCACAGCGGCAGAATTGACATCCAAAGCGAGTCAGGCAAGGGTACGACCGTAACTATTCGCCTGCCGCAGGCTGTCTAATCAATATTGCAGCTCAGGATGTGCAATATCTATAGCCGTTCACAAATTATTTACGATTACACAAAATTTATCTCTTGACAAATCAGAAACCTTGTGCTATAATACTTGCGTAATGATTAATGACTAATATTTAATGATTAACGTTCCGCAGGGCGTTCCCTCGTCCCCCTCCCGACTGTCGACTAACACCTACCGACTATCTCTCGTCCCCCGTAGGGCGCATCTCTCGTCCACTGTCTACTCCCGACTATTGACTAATGGCTATCTCCCGTCCCCTGTCGACTTTGGACTGCCGCCTATCTCGCGTTTCCCTCGTTCCCCCGTCCACTCTCGACTGCCTACTACCAGCGGCTGACTGTCTCGTTTTTCGTAGGGGCGAGCATTGCTCGCCCGCCGTTACTCTCGTCTCCTAACACCTAATACCTAACGCCTAATTCCTATCTCACGCGTTCCCCTCGTCTCCTAACGCCTAATACCTAACGCCTACTTACTAACTTACGAAAGGACGCTATGAATCTTACCGGAGCAAAAATCCTCGCGGAGGAATTAATAAATCAAGGCACGGAGGTCATTTTCGGGTACCCCGGCGCGGCTGTATGTGATATTTGGGAAGCTGTCGCTGCGGATTCCCATGTGCGCCTTGTGATGACCTCGCGGGAGGACGGAGCCGCGCATGCCGCTGACGGCTATGCCAGAGCCTCCGGAAAAACGGGCGTCGTTATCGCCACATCAGGACCCGGAGCCACTAACCTCGTTACCGGTATCGCCGCCGCTTATGCTGACAGCCAGCCGCTTATCGCCGTTACCGGAAACGTCGGCTTTGACCTGATAGGTCGTGACAGCTTTCAGGAAGCCGATATAGTAAGCATTACAAACCCGATCACGAAGCATAACTACCTTGTCCGCAGCGCGGACGAACTTGCGCCGATAATCCAGGCGGCGTTCACTATTGCCAATTCCGGACGCAAGGGTCCTGTGCTTATCGACATTCCGAAAGACGTACAGATACAGACGGCGGAATATATTCCGCAGCAGCGGTTCAATTTACGTGAACCGCCGTCACCGGCTCCGGAAACAATCGCTCAGGCTTTGCAGATGATTGACGCCGCTAAGTGCCCTGTACTCCTCTCCGGAGGCGGAGTGACTTTCGGTGACGCTTCCGCCGAACTCCGTGCCTTCGCCGAATCGCGGAATATCCCCGTTGCGGTTACGATGCAGGGGCTTGGAAGTATACCGGTTACGCACCCTCTTTATCTCGGTATGGCGGGAGTTTACGGCGCTCCCCGCGCTCACGCCGCCCTCGCCGAATGCGACTTGCTTATCGCCGTCGGAACGCGTTTCTCTGACCGTCTCGCGCTAAAAAACGTTCTGCCGGTTATCCACATTGACATTGACCGCACAGAGTTCGGCAAGAATATCACTCCTGTGCTGACGGTACACTCCGACGCCAAGACCGCCCTCCGTCTGCTGAACCGGGGGATACATCCTGAACCCGAACAAAGCACGGACAAAGACCAAACGGTTTTGCTTGTCACCGACGTCGGCAACCACCAGATAAGCGCCGTTACTCAGTTCCCGTTTACGCGTCCGCGCCAACTGATTTCAAGCTGCGGACTCGGCGCAATGGGCTTTGGACTCGGCGCGGCGATCGGTGCGGCAATCGCTCGTCCGCAATGCGGAATCCTCCTTGTCACAGGCGACGGCAGCTTCCATATGAACCTTGCGGAACTCGCAGCCGCTGTCTCGCAAAAACTCCCTATGGTGATAGTTGTTGTGAACAACCAATCGTTAGGAATGCTCAATATGCCTTTTATGCGTGCCACCGATTTCACAGCCGCCGCAAAAGCGTTCGGCGCGGTAGGAATGACCGTTTGCACCCGTGCGGAGCTTGACGCGTCTATTGCAGCCGCATTTTCGCTTAATACGGTTTGCGTTATCGAATACAAATGCGGAGATCAAACCTAAATGTCAATTATTAACAAACTAAGCCCTAAAGTGGCGGATATGATTGCCGCCGGTGAAGTAGTTGACCGCCCGGCAAGCGTCATTAAGGAACTCATTGAAAATTCCATTGATGCGGACGCGCACAGCATCACTGTGGAGATTCGCCGCGGCGGAATGAGCTACATACGCGTCACTGACGACGGCAAAGGTATGTCTGCGGAGGACGCGCCCGTTGCTTTCCTCCGCCACGCTACCAGCAAACTCCGTGATGAACGCGGACTGGAGGCTATCCGCACTCTCGGCTTTCGAGGAGAGGCTCTTGCCGCGATTTCTTCCGTGTCACGTGCTGAGCTTAGCACGCGTGAGCGCGGTGCGGACAGCGGTGTTACCGTCAACTTAGAGGGCGGTTCCGGTATTGGCGAAGGCGTAACACCAGCGGGATGCCCGGAAGGTACTACGATTATAATTCAGGACTTGTTTTTCAATACTCCGGCACGGTTCAAGTTTATGAAAACCGATAATGCGGAGGGCGCGGCTTGCGTCAACGCCGCTCTCCGTCAGGCGCTTTCTCATCCGGAATTGTCGTTCCGTATGATAAAGGATGGCGCCGAAACCTTTCGTACTAACGGCGGCGGTGACGTCCGCGATACAGTCTATGCACTGCTCGGGCGTGACTTCGCGCTCGGGCTGACTGCCGTTCCGGAGAGCGGTGATGACACGATGAGTGTCACCGGTCTCGTTACCGCTCCAAAATCCGCGCGCGGCAACCGCACGGCGCAGTATTTCTTTGTCAACGGTCGCTATGTTAAATCCCCTATGCTCTCTGCCGCGTTGGAACGCGCGTTTGTTAATCTCCTGCCCGGCGGACGATTTCCAGGTTGTGTGCTGTACATAAAAATGCGTGAGAACCTTGTAGACGTTAATGTACATCCAGCTAAAACCGAAGTAAAATTTATGTTTGAGCGCTCTGTATTCGACCTTGTACACTATGCCGTTAAAGGCGCGCTGACTGGAACACCGCCGTCTACGTCAGAGCCTTACGCCGCGGACAGTTCTCAGCTGCCGGAACCGCCGCGCGCCGCGCCGCCGCTTAATACCGCGTCCGCGTTGCCCGAGCCGGTTTCGTATTCTCATCTTTCGGAATCAGTGCCGTCGCTTCAGCATCAAGAGGTCATTCACGAGCTTTACCGGCGCTCCGATGTCCCTGAACACCCCGCACAGATTGAACTGTCTGCTAACGCCCCTAATCTGCCGGAATATGCCTATATCGGGGAAGCATACGGCGGTTACGTCATTTTGGAACTCCCATCGGAACTGCTGTTCATTGACAAGCACGCCGCTCACGAGCGTATTTTGTTCGACCGTCTTAAAGCGCGGAAACGCCTGCCTATGCCTCAGCTGCTCCTCGCGCCCTCTGTGATTGAACCCGGTCGGGAGGACGCGGCTCTGATTTTAGATAACCTCCCTATTCTTGAAAGACTTGGTTTCAGTATTGACGATTTCGGTAACGGCGCTCTTGCCGTACGCCAGATTCCCTCTGATATTGAACTTTCCGGCGTTGCGGAATTGATTGCCGAAATTGCGGAAAGTATTCGGCTCGGCGACCGTCCCGGAAATCTCAGCCGTGAGGACGAGGTGCTTAGCACCGTCGCTTGTAAGGCGGCTGTCAAACTCGGCAAAAACTCTGACCCGCGTGAGTTTGCGCCGCTTATCGGCGCGGTGCTCTCCGGACAGATAACTCACTGCCCGCATGGTCGTCCGGTTTCGTTCAGCCTGCCGAGAGACACTATTGAAAAAGGGATAAAACGCAAATAATCCTACCAAAAAGCTCTCGTTCTTGCGGATTTAACGGCGATTTTGACCTCCTGTTGCCGATATAATTTTCAAATTATAGCTTGTTATTGACAATTTAGCCGCCGCGTTAAGAAACGCAATCCTTGTTCGTTATACATTAATCATTAACTATTGTTTGTCAGATATATATTTTCCTTGACTTTTCATTACAACTATTGTATTATACTACCAGTAAGAATATGGAGGCATACCGATATGTCTAATAAAAAAGTTCGTCTGCTCAGGTACGGCTTTATACTGCTAAGCAAGATATGAGGATTATTCAGGCTAAAACCGCCGGATTTTGTTATGGAGTCAGGCGCGCCGTGATGATAGCGCGGGCTAATCCGGGCGCGTACTGTCTCGGTTCGCTTGTACATAATGCCGCAGTGGTGAGAGAGCTTGCGGAGATTGGCGTTAAGACGGTGGAGAGCGTTGACCGGATTCCGGACGGCGCGGCGGTGATTATCCGCAGTCACGGCGAAAGTAAAGAAGTATTCCGGCAGCTCCGGCAAAAGGGATGTACGGTAATTGACGCGACTTGCCCTAATGTTGAGCGTATCCATCAAATCGCGCTGGAAGCCTCCGGGCAGGATCGCACCTTAGTGATTTTTGGAGACGAATCTCACGCGGAAGTAATTGCGACTCAAGGTTGGGCAAATAAGTCTGTAGTTTGCGGAAATTCTGAAAGAATTCCGGAATATTTATGCGATTTAGAAGTCACTGCTGTATCGCAAACAACCGCAAATGTTGCCGAGTCGAAAAAATTTTTCGAAAATCTTAAAAAATGCTGTACAAATGCGATTTTTTGTGATACAATATGCAGTGCCACAGCTGGAAGGCAGGATGAAGCGGCAAGACTGGCACAAAAAACCGACACAATAATTGTTGTCGGTGACCGTACAAGCTCCAACGCGAACAAACTTGCGGAGATTTGTGCCGGGGTGAATCCAAACGTTCAGTTCGTATCGGACGCGGACGAATTGGATTTAACGAAGTTGCCAAAGGACAGCGATTCCCGGGAAATATTGATTGGGATCACTGCCGGCGCGTCTGTGCCGGATCAGCTTATTGAGGAGGTAAAGAAGAGTATGGAAACCAAAGACACCGCGATTAACGAGACTGTTGCCGCACCTGCGGAAACGGTGGAGTTAAACAACACCCAAGCGTCCGCCGCAGTTTCTGCGGAGGAGATTTTCGATGATCTGCTTAACGAAAACTTCAAGACTTTGCGCACCGGTGAAAAGGTTAGCGGAATTGTTACGTCGGTCAGCCCGACGGAGGTCACAGTTGACCTTGGCACTAAGCAATCAGGCTATATTCCGGTAAGCGAACTGTCCGACAGCGACTTATCTCCGGACGAGATAGTTAAAGTCGGTGACGCTATCGAGGCGTTCGTGACCCGCGTCAATGACGTAGAGGGCGTGATTATGCTGTCTAAGAAGCGTTTGGACGCAAATAAAAACTGGGACGGAATAGAAAGCGCAGTTGACACGAAGGACGTATTGGAAGGCACGGTAATCGAAGAAAATAAGGGCGGCGTTGTCGTTTTGGTTAAGGGTTGCCGAGTGTTCGTGCCTGCGTCGCAAAGCGGCTTGCCGCGCGAAACGCCGATGACTCAGCTTCTGAAGCAGAAAGTCAAGCTGCGCATTACGGAGGCTAACAAGGCGAAGCGCCGCATAGTCGGCTCAATTCGCGCTGTAGCTAATGAGCTTCGCAAAGAGAACGCCGTAAAGATTTGGGAAGAAATCGAAGCGGGTAAAGTATATCAGGGTACGGTAAAAACGCTTACATCGTTCGGCGCGTTTATAGACATCGGCGGCGTAGACGGAATGGCGCATATCAGCACGCTTAGCTGGGGACGCGTTAAGCACCCGTCTGATGTTATTAAAGAGGGCGACCAAATAGAGGTCTATGTCATTGATTTTGACAGAGAAAAGAAGAAAATATCCCTTGGATACCGCAAGCTTGATGAGAATCCGTGGCTTAAATTTACTGAGCAGTTCCGCGAGAGCGATATTGCGGACGTAAAAGTCAACAAGATTGCATCGTTCGGCGCATTTGCGGAGATCTTACCGCATGTGGACGGACTGATCCATATTTCACAAATTGCTCCTAATCGGATCAACAGTCCGCGTGATGTGCTTAAAGAGGGTGACGAGGTCAGGGTGCGTATTATCAAGATTGATTATGAGACGCAGAAGATTTCGCTTTCTATCCGCGCGGCGGATGAACCTTGGGAGGAAGACGCGGCTGAAGACGATGACATTCCGGCGGCGGAGCCGGTTACCGACACGCTTGCTGAAGAGTCTGCGGCGGAGTAAAATTGTTAGACCATTCAGGGACGCGCAAAAGCGCGTCCTTGTTAGTAGTTGGATATTAGAAAAAGAACCGTGTTATTGATATGCAGATTGAAAATTAGGACAAGAACATTTTTAATTACGTTTAAGGAGTTAGGTATGGCGTCACGCAAACCGATATTGCTCGACGGGGCTATGGGAACTCAGCTGCAGGCTAAAGTGGGTGACATTGGCAAATATCCGGAGTTGCTGAATCAAACTCACACGAAAGAGATAAGGGAAATTCACAAGGCATACGCGGCGGCGGGAGCGGACATTATAACATCCCATACGTTTACGCTAAGCCCGTCACGGGCGCAGAAAGCGGAGTACAAATTTCAGGATATACTTCGGCGCGCGCTGATAAATTCGGTGGAGAGCGGACTGCCTGTGGCTTTAGACGTGGGTCCGTTGGGGAAATTGCTGGAACCTTACGGCGACCTTAAAACGGACGAAGCGCATGCGGAGTTTGCGGCGATGATCAGTCTTGGCGGTCAATTGGCTGACTATATCCTTATAGAAACGCTTGTCGATTTGCGTGAGGCGGAAGTCGCAATCGACGCGGCGATGAACGCTACTGACAAGCCTGTATTCATCACAATGACGTTCAAGCCCGACGGCACTACTTTTATGGGCGCGACGGCAGAGGATTTTGCGGCGCGCGCAGACGCTTTGAGCGTGAATGCGCTTGGCTTCAACTGCACTGTCAATCCGCTGGAAGGGCATACTATTTTTGAGAAACTGCGCTCCGCTACAGATCTGCCGATAATCGTTCAGCCTAATCAGCTTGACGACCCCAATGAGTTCGCGGAAGCAATGATGTGGTATGCAGAACGCGGCGCGGCTTATCTTGGCGGTTGCTGCGGAACGACGCCGGAACATACTAAAGCGCTGAGAGCGCTGATTGACAATTAACACAGAAAAGCGGATAGGGTGGTAAATTTCAACTATAGCAAATGAAAAAACTTATTTATTGCCTGTTATTTTATGCGGCCGAGAAAGAAAAGACATTTAACTGAACGATTGGAACGGGCTTTCGCGATACTTTACACGGAGGCGGAAACTTTTCGCGCGGAGTTGGCGGCGCGAACGCCGGAGGCTGTTCATTTGGAGATAGGCTGCGGCAAAGGCGGATTTACGGTTCAAACGGCTGCGGCAAATCCGGAGATTATTTTTGCCGCGCTGGAGCGGGAAAACAACGCACTGGTTACGGATTTAGAGTGCGCAATGGCGGAAGGATTGAGCAATTTGATGTTTATTTCCGCAGACGCTAAACGTTTGCCGGAGTTTTTTGAGCCGCATAGTATTCAAAGGATATATATTAATTTCTGTGACCCTTGGTTGTCGAATAAGCACGCGGACAGGCGTCTGACGGCTCCCGGATTTTTGGATATGTATAAGGATTTGTTAACGGATGACGGTTCGGTGTTCTTCAAGACGGATAACGAGGAACTGTTTAACTATTCGCGCAAAACGCTGTCCGCCACAGGGTTTCGGCTGACGGAGGACTTTGCTGAGTGGCTGACAGACTATGAGAAAAAGTGGATAGAAGCCGGCAGAACGATTTACAGGGTTGGAGCGTATTTAGATTAGGCGTTGGCGGTTAGGGGGCACAAAAAGCGCTTATAAAAGGTTTGTATAACAGGGAGAGGGATAGTATGAAATTTTGCAGCTGGAACGTAAACGGGATTCGCGCGCGGATGAAAACCGGAGATTTTCAGGCGTATTTTGACGCGGCTGACGCTGATGTGATATGCTTGCAGGAGACTAAATCGACTGTGGAACAGGCTTGTTTCGCTCCTGAGGGCTACTTTGCGTACTGGAATCCGGCGGAGCGTCCGGGTTACAGCGGAACGGCGGCGTTCAGCCGGGCAGAGCCTTTGTCCGTAAGCTACGGTATCGGCGTTGCAGACCACGACAGGGAGGGACGCGTTATAACGCTTGAATTTCCGGAGTTTTTTGTTGTGAACGTATATACTCCGAACGCTCAGCCAGAGCTTGCGCGGCTTGACTACCGCGAGGTTTGGGAGGACGCGTTCCGCGATTATGTATGCGGTCTTGACGCGTCGAAGCCGGTTCTGGTTTGCGGGGATATGAACGTGGCGCACAATGAGATTGATTTGAAGAATCCTAATTCCAACCGTAACAACGCAGGGTTTACTGACCGGGAGAGAGCGAAATTCGGCGCGCTGTTAGACGCCGGCTTTGCGGATACGTTCCGGCACTTTTACCCGGATTTGAAAGGCGCGTACACGTGGTGGAGTTACTTCGGCGGCGCGCGGGGACGGAATGCGGGGTGGCGTATTGACTATTGGCTGATTTCACAGCGGTTTCTGCCAAGCCTGAAATCGGCGGCAATCAGGGCGGAGATACTCGGCAGCGACCACTGCCCGGTGGAGATAGAAATAATTTAATGGGGTATAATATGAAAGATAAAACAAACCGGTTACATATAATAATTTATGTTCTGCTCGTTATCGCTTTGAGCGTATTGCTCTTAATGCTGCATTCCGTATTCAAGAATGTCGGGGATTATTCGGTGTCTTTCCCACAGTTCGCCCCGGCGTTGGCGTTAATAATTTTGCTTGCGGGTAAGAGGACGTAAGGTTAAAGATTTTAACCCAAAGCGCAGTTTTACCATAAGTAAAAAGGCATTGGTTTTTTGCTTGTGCAGCGCGTTGTTCTTATTCGCCGTATTTGTAGTATGCGGCTTCGTTTTATCTGCTTTCGGCAAGCCGTTTTCACAATGGGGAAATCCCGCATTGGCAATCAACATCTTATGCCTGATTGCGGGTTGTATCGGTGAGGAAATAGGCTGGCGCGGCTTTCTTCTTCCCGCCTTAAACCGCAATCTTTCTTTAATCGTATCTTCCGTTGTTGTCGGCGTTTTCTGGGGCATTTGGCACTTAAATTTTGAGGACGGAATAATCGGTTTTGCGGTGTACGCTTTGTTTACAACCACCTTATCCATTATCATATCGTGGGTGCAGACCAAAAGCGGCGGAAGTATTATTCCCGCGATTGCATTTCATTTTTTTGTAAATCTTTTTGCCCGTGTAATTCTGAACGGCAGAATAGGTATAACGGCATTTTTAGTACTTTCTGCAATGTTTGGAGCTTTCGGTGTTATCCTGTTTTTTGCGGATAAAAAGACATTCCTTTCAAAAAGCGAGTTTGCTAAGATTTAGCAAACTGCTCTGCCTGTCGGCGTGTCGTTTTGCCCTTGACAATGAAAAAATAGCTTCGTAATTATGTTTGAGAGCTTTCATGACGGGGCGTGATAATAAGAGCTTAGCATAATAACGAAGTATGGCGGCGTTCAAATTTCACGATTGACAAATACAGGGAGTTGTGATAAACTATATAGAAATTAAAAACAATCAGGAGATGCTTAAAATGTCATACAAAATTACACGTAAAGATGAAGCCTACAAATATGAGGCTGCTAAACACTTTGACGTTCGCACGACGCGTCTGTGCGATCCGCAGGACGTCAATGACGGCGTTATGACGATCGGGCTCAGCCACTTTTTACCGGGCGGCGGATGTGAGTACGGCAGCAACGCTTTGGAGAGCGTTTACTATATCGTCGAGGGTGAGATGACGCTTACCGTAGCTAACGACGAGGGACTTCAGCAGGTTACAGTTCTGCACAAGGGCGACGCGTTCCACTGCGGTGCGGGAACTCCGAAATCAGTTATCAATACAGGCAGCGAGAGCTGTCAGATGCTTGTCGCGCTGTATAAGAAGCCGGCGGCGTAAGAAATATTAATACATAATAAAATCTAAACCCCAGACCGTGAAAATCACGGTCTGGGGTTTAGATGGTGGGCGATAACGGACTCGAACCGCTGACATCCCGCACGTCAAGCGGACGCTCTACCAGCTGAGCTAATCGCCCACAACGATGAATTATAACAGCTTGTTCTTTGTTTGTCAATACCAAAATTAAGCGTTTATGAAAAAAGTTATTTGCTTAATTAGTCCCAGACCTTTCCGTGCGCTCCGTCAAGCAGGATTAGGCAATCCCACGAACCTTTTTCGAGCTTTGAGGCAAGCAGAGAGCCGCGCGTGAACTCATATCCGCCGATGATATATGGGTAATTAAAGTTTTCAGTAAGTCCGTATTCTCTCTCGCCAAGTTCGTTTTGAGGAATACTCTCCGCGAGTTCGGTGTTTTCCCGAAGGTCAACCAGCGTGTAGCCTTTGGGCGTACCGTCGTCTGCGTAGAACTCCCCGGAAAGACTAAGCCGCGCGGAGGCTTCGCCGGTTGCGGTATCCAGACGGTACAGGCAGAAATAATCATAGTTGTCTCCGCCGTAGCCCATATAATATAACTTGCCGTCCGAGTAGTTGAAGAAATCGCCGCCTTGTAGGACTACGGATTTATTCCCGCCGTCTAAATCGCGCCGTCGGAACGCGTTTTCGTCCACTGACCAATAGTAAATGCCCGTATCGTCAACGCTGACATTGTATACGTATTCCTCGCAAATTGGGGTAAGCGTGCCGGACGCAATATCGTATACGCTGAACTGGCTCACTGTGGAGCAGTAAATACGCCCGTCATAGTAGTACTTCACATCCATATCGGGAACGAGCAGTTCCGGTTCGGAGCCGTCAAGGTTCGCGTGATAAACCTGAGCGCGGTTGTTTTCGTTGCGGCGGTCGAAGTATAATCCGCTTTCAGCAACGTAGAGGTTACGGCAGTACCCGTCCGCGAGTTTCTGATGATCCGTTCCGTCTGTACGGATGCGGTAAAGCGCGAAGCCGTCGTTGAAGTCACTGTAGTAAACCCAGCCGTTCAGAACATTGATGTCGCAGGGGTTAGCGTCAGACAGCACGGCTTTTATCTGTGCCGTCGGGGCGCGCTTTGCACAGCTGCCAAAAGGTTGCTTCAGCTTCGCTGCGGTAGTATATCCAGTCAGCGTCGCCTCCCATAAGTCCGCCCGCGCCTATATTGCCGCCGGAGAAACCTAAAACCTCAGATACTGCTGTATCGTTCGGTGCGGATTCGGCGGGTTCTGAGGGAGAGGTTTGAGCGGGAAGCGGAGAGGGCGTCAACACTGCACCCGTATCTTTTGAGCAGGCAGACAAAACGGCGCATAAAAAATAACGGCGGCTATAGCGCACGTTTTTATACGGTTGCAGGGAGTTATATTCAATGAAGTATCCTCTTTTTCCGCAGGCGTATCTTGCTGAAAATTGCTTCGTAATTTTCTGGAGGCGCCGCCCAGACTTGAACTGGGGGTAGAGGTTTTGCAGACCTCGGCCTTACCGCTTGGCTACGGCGCCACTTTTGACAGTCTAACATATGCGGGTTCTTTTGTCAAGAGAAAATTTTCCGGACGGGAGGGTTTTGACGCGATAGTTTTGCAGATTCAATCGGATTGTGCTGAGGTATATTTGCGTCTTACGACTGCTCTGTCAAAATGACCTCAAGCTGAATTTCGGAGTTTTTGCGCCAGACGCTAAGCGTAACTGTATCGCCGGCGGAATAATTATTTATCTGCGCTAACACTGCGGAAACGCTTTTGGTTTCGACGCCGTTGACGGCGGTAATAATGTCGCCGACATTGAGCGTATCAGCGGATATTTCTGTAAGCTGTGGCGGAAATTCATCGCTTCTGCGCAGGATTTTCCGCGCAATAATCTCGGTAACCAATGCACCTCTCGGCATACCCATAAATGCGGCGAAGCCGCTTTGAATGTCATCAAGTTCCACGCCTAACGACGGTCTGCCGGGAACGTATCCGTAAAAGAGCAAATCGTCTACAATAGGCTTGACGGTCTCGGCGGAGATCGCGAAGCTGATATTTGAGTCCGGATTTCCGGAGAGTCTCAGGCGGCTGTTAACCATTCCGATTACCTGACCGTAGAGGTTAATCAGGGGAGCGCCGCTGTGACCGTCCGTAACGTTGGCGCTGGTCATAATAACGTTGGTTGGGTGACCGTTTACGTTTGCGTCGTTGCGCAAAGCGGACAGCAGTCCCTCAGTAAGCGTAAGGGTTGCGTCTATAGGATTGCCGAGCAGCAGAAGCCTGCTGCCGACTTTTGGGGATTGCCCGAATACGGCAGGTTTTATTCCAGGCACCCGTGCGGCGTCATATAACATAAGCGCTATATCGCTTACTTCGTCATACGCACCGAGCTCGGCAGGCACTACGATTCCCGCAGAGGTGACGATTTCAATATAGTCCGCGCCCGCAAGATTGTGGTAGCAGGTAATTGCTACACCGTCCCGGTTGACGGCGATAGCGGTGGAGATACTAAGGGTTCGTCCCTCTGAAGAGGCATAGACGGCAAGAGTAGACGGCAAAACGGCGGAGTAAATATCGGGGTATGAAAGTTCTTCCATACCCGGTTCGGCTATTTCAAAGCCAGTGCGCGAGTTGACGCCGTTGTTTGAATAGGGTACGGGGCGAGAACCCGGCACTGCGCCGCCGTCTGTAACGGCGTTTGTTTCCGTAGGCTGAGGTTCCGGCTCAGGCGAGCGCAGCGCGACATACCGCGCAATCAGCACTACCGAGAATACAAGAACGCAGATTAAAAGCAATAAAGCTCCGCAGAAGCCGCGCGGACGCCCTCCGCCCGGCGGTTTATCGTCAATATATCCGTCTATAAAAATAAATCGGTTGTTATCCATAGAGGCTATTATAACACAATCTGCGCGCAGAGTGTTAATGAATTGTTAATTATTTGTGGTTAGCCTGTGAACAATATTCGGCTAAGGAATTCTTTACGGAGGAACGCTTTGTTTCTGTATAAAAAAGACTTGACAAATGCCGCAGAGATGAATATAATACGTTATAGCACTGCTGTCCGGGTGTGGCGCAGTTGGTAGCGCGCTTGACTGGGGGTCAAGAGGTCGCAAGTTCAAGTCTTGTCACTCGGACCACGCGAACCCCTGTAATCATTGAGATTACAGGGGTTTTACATTTTTATAAAAAATGCAGGAGTAGTAACGGAGTAGTAACAGGCACAGAAAATACATGTGGTTTCCTATGTTCCTGCCATTATGCCAATAGAGCCTGATATATCAGGCTCTATTGTTTAGTTGACACTAATTGCTCTTAGCTTCCGTGTACACCGGTCCCACTACTGCCTTTTCACCGTACCGTCTCCGTATGCTCTCCGTTTCTGTTGGCGAAAGAGTAATTACATCTCCCCTAAACACCATATACCCGCTTTCAATGTTGTAAAAATTGTCAATGGTTACGACATACTTAGGCGGATTTAACTCCGGCTCGGCTTCCTGCGTATTAAAGCCTTCGTTCTTTTTTTTAGCCATTATAGCCTCCTTGTATTTACGCCGCTCCGATGCTGCCAGCCATTGCCTGCCACGATACAAACCCCGCCGCAAACCGCGCGCGGCTGGAATACGGTTCGCCAGGCATATTCATCATACTTAATATCCAGCGGCTGACGTACGCTCCAGATTGCACAAGAATATAGCTTGATGGCGTTAGAGCTTACCATTAGCCACGGGATATTTGCCAATGGCGTACTTTCGTCGACGTTCCAAATTTTATTGAACTGTTTCACCCCGCGGATATTCCAACGTCCGGCTTGCGGGCTATTCACGCCCAACTGCGCAAACGCGGCGTCTTTTATAACGCTGACGTTAGGAATAAGTATTGTGTCCGGCGATATGTCAAGCTCATCGCCATTATCCGCCAAGAAGTTCTGCATAGCGGTTTCGACAATACCGACATTGCCGGCGCTGAAAGGCAGCTGAAACAGATTTTTCTGTTTTTTATTCGGGTCGACCGCCAACGGATGAGCTGCGCTGAATACATTTTCCCCGTCTCCGGTCGTTGTCTTTATCAACTTCTGACCGCGTTTGCCAAAACGAAACGCATTTACATTGATTCCGTCGCCGCCCTTGAGACCGTAACCATACAGAGCCGCGGCGAAGCGTTCGCGCGTGCTGGTATACGCATTCTCAACGCCAAGCCTTTTAAGCTTTATCATCTGCCCTGTGACGTCGTCGTCAACTAGCTGCTGAGTTATCTCAAAGTCCTCGCCCCAGTCGATTGTTTCAAGCGTCTTGTCGTATCCGTCGATTATGCTTCCGTGGTCAACCTCGCCATTTTCCCCAATCGGGTCGAACGGGTCGACATTTACGAGCGATGCAAAAGATGTGCTGCGTGTGTTCGTCTTAATCTCATTAAACAGCAACGGGACAAGACTATTCTCGTTGCTTTTGTCCGTGTTATGGACAATAATCTGACCAAGCCGCGCGGACAATTCTCCCAGAGTTACTTTGTGCTGTCCGCTTTGACCTGTCATTACATATTCTGTAGCCATTTTTTACCTCCTAATTATTTAACCATTATCCGGTTCAGGCGGAACAGGCAAGGGTTCTACAAATCGTCCGCGAACAATGTCGCCTATCGCTGTCCCTGTGAACGATTCAACAAGAAAACTCCCGCCGGTAGCTCCGCTTACGGTCAATCCGCCGCTGTCTACCGCTAACAACTGCCCCTTAGCGAGAGTAGCCGCAGCTACGGACAACGGAACCTCATATATGCTATTGTCTGTTACCGGCTCTACCGTGAGGCTTATGTCCGCGTCCGCAGCCGAATCAACTTTTTTATTCTGTGCTGCGGTATACAGAGGCTTAGTACTGAGCGCCGCTGCCGGAGCCTGTAATTTACCCGCCGCGCTTAGGACAAGCGCCGTTCCTATTACATAAGACCCGTTGTCTGCGTCAAATCCATATTTATATGTGGCTCCCTGACTGTTCAGGGTTTGCGCCATTTTTATAAATGCCATTTTTTAACCTTTCCGCGCAATTATGCGCTTAATCTCTTCGTCGGTCAATCTGTCGTCGAGTAGCTTATACATAGCAAGGTCTGCGCCGTCTATATTCTGTCCGGTTTCGTTAAGACCGCCTATTTGTTTGCGGTTTGCCGCAGTCACTTTTGCCTGTGCCGTATTAGCAGCGCTAAGTTCTGCCGTTACGCTGCGCACGCTTACCGCGCGAGCTTTACCGTAGTTTAGCTTGGCAAACGCGACGTCAAGCGGCAAATTCCTCTCCCTTGCATATGGCAGCACATCGGGATACCTTGTCTGCAAGGTTTCAAAATCGGCCACATCCGGCTCTATCTTTCGTATCTCCTCGACCTCTCGGTCAATAGCGTATGAAAACTGCTTCTGTAAATCCTGTAACCGGCGGAACTTCTTCTCGCTCTCAATGTACGCTCGTATTTCCGAAAGCTCTGCATTCTCTGACGGTTCCGGTAACTGCTTGCTCTCATTAGCATTCCCAATAAACTCTCGGTACTCAGCCGCCGTTTTTATAGGCTCGCCGGTCTTAGCGTTGTACAGCCCGAGCTTCTCGGCGTTGCGAGCTATCCAGCTATCAGACGGAGTATCATCGTTAGGCACAAGTTCCGGAGTTGTCGGCGTAACCTTACTTTGTTCCTCCGATATTATCTTACGTATTAGTTCGGTCGTAGATAAAACCGCTTGCTCTTTTTCGCGCTTGCGCCGGTCCGCCGCCTGTTTATGCCGTTCGTCCGCAGACATTTCAGCGTTTGCAGGCTCTTGCGGGTCTGTATCTTCGATGACTTCCCCCTCCGGTCTTCCTTCCGTATCAGAGTTCGGAACGGGGTCAGTACCGGCGTTGTTGTCATCGGGAGGAATAATAACCCCCCCGTTCGCGCCTGTATCTACGTTTGGATCACCGACCGCTTCTGCGCCAAGGAAAGAATCTATGTATGCCGCGCGTTCAGTATTTATTTCCGCGCCTGTATTGACTTCTTGACCATTCATTTGTGTTTACCCTCTTTCTCGCGGACGGCGAACCCGCGCCTTTTTCGCCTGATATTTTTAATTACTTATTGGGACGGTGTCCGGAGCCGCCGCCGTTGCGGGTACGTAAGTCGTTACCCTCAATTTTAACCGGCTTTGCTTTCTCTGTCCCGACACTGCCCGCGCCCATAGCCATATCATTCGCATTGTGCGAACGCTGACCGAAATACGAGTCTTCACTCGTTACGCTTACTTTGTTTTTGGTTAACTTCATTTTAGTTCTCCTTCCCTTTTGTTTTTGCCATATACTGCTTACAGCGATAGCAGTCTTTTGTTTCCGCTGTTAAATTATAGCCTTTTGTAATTCATCCGGTGGCGTTGCCATAATATTTTCGGTTGGCGCAGCTCCGATTATGTCACGCTGTTCGTCTGACATTGGCGGCAACTGATTTTGCGCCTGTGCCGCCGCTTCATTGCGCGCGCGTTCTTCATCAAGTAATTTAAGCATATATCCCGCATCTGGATAATCTAAGCGTAACAGTAGCCTCCAGTATATTACGCGCGTTTCGAAAGCCGCAGGATCGCCTAATCTGCCTAACGACATTTGCGCTTCAACCTCTTGCCACCTCTGCCGTATGTTGTGTGACAGCGGTAGACTTGCGTCTATATCAAACTCAAAATTGTCATTGTATGTAAACGTTCCATTCCCTTTGTATTCCAAATAATCATATTTAGAAAAGTCGCTTGTGTCGCTCGACGCGAACACGTCTGATGCGGTTGGAATTACATCTTCGCTGAACGCCAAATACAGCTTGAATATTCTTTCATATATTTTTGAGAATGCCGCATTCTTCATATCCCGTCGGCTGCTTAATCTATTCTCCGTCCGAGCCGCGTTCTCTTGTTTCGCTATGCCGCTTGTCGCCGTACTGTCGCGCCTACCCTGATAACTGTCGTTTATACCTAACATTTGGCGGCTATGCTGATATGTCATCTCTGCCGCGTTTGAGAGTTCCGATATATCTCCGGATAGCGTTATTACATTCGTCCCGGTCTTCTCCTGAATTGTCATATATATTACTTGATCGGACTCGCGTAACTTGATATTCGCGCTTTCCGGCAAAGCTAATATGTCTCCGCTTCTCAGTAGCCGCTCATAGGCTCGAGTATATATCCGGTTTATTGTATTTTGATTTTGGATTATTAGCTCCACGTCAGAATATCCGTAGAAGTCTTTTCCTTTAGATACGTTTTTGCGCCACACCACCGGATACACGTTCGGATTGTAATGCGGAACTGCAACCTCAGCTACTATGCCTTGTTCCATCAGCCCGATATTGAATATCCGTTCTTTTGCGGGGTTCCCGTCGTCGTCAATGCGGGCATAATAATTCTTACGGTTTTCAAGCTCAACATCATTTACCCAACTCCGCAATCCGACAACATTTTCGCGGCTCTTCCAAAAACAATGCCAAAGAGTTACGTTGCCGGTATCCATGCTGTTTTCAGCTCCAATTTTGCTATCTTCCTCCGATTCGTCTTTTACGTCTATTCCGTATTGTTTATATACAAAGCTCTTGCTCACAGGTATACGCAAAAAGAAATAGTCCATATCTTCTAAATCTGTCCATATGCCTCTTTGCGGAACGATAAAATCTGTATTAAGCACCGTAATTTTAGGCTTCTCCCTCTGCGCGTCCCACTCTATGAGATACCCGACTGAACCCTCTATAGACGCTATCCTCTCCGCGTTGTCGTTTTCAAGCACTCGTTGAGATTCATCGCGGAACAGCATACACAGAGCTTCGGCAGATTTTGCTAACGTTTGGTCTCGGCTATACTTAGCGCGTATTACCGGCGACGGTATGCTTGTATCTACAATGCTTTCTATGTTCTCATAACAGATGTTTCGCATAAACGGAGGCAAGCGCCATTCCTTAATCGGAAGTCCATCTTCTCCCAGACTAACGGACACTTCAACAAGAACTTTTCCGTCATAATAAGAATGAAACCTTTTTACGTCCGTACACTGAGACGATACAGCCGTTAAGCATTCCTCTGCCAACCTTCTAAGCTCGGACAATTCCATTTCGTATATCCGGTCGGACAACTGTTTATCGGTTGTATACATATCCCGCCCCCTTCTGCTGATTTTTAAGTAACGGCTTCTCTTCCGTCCGTGTAGGCGTTCTGACTATATGCGTTTGCTGTGAACGGCACTCTAACGCTATTGCCAATGCCATAACTAAATCGTCGTGCGCTCCCTGCGCCGCCTCCGCCCTGCCAGTCGCCGTCCTCGTGAATGTAAGCATTTCGTTAAGAGTGTCCTCGTCGTTTATGAACTGCGGATGTTCACGGAATATCTCGACCAAATTCCCGATAATCAATTCTCTGTTCCACGCCCCCGTTCGGAACCCAAACATCTTTTTCATCTTCCCGTCAAACCTATCAAGCGATTCGGTAACGTACATATTAGGATAGTTATAATCCTGCAAACGTACTACAACAATCGGAGCGAAGTTGTTTTCAGGCGCTATTAACGCCGTATTATAGTATTTACCGAGACAATATAACTGTTTCGCAAACAAATCGGCATCAAACTTCTGCCTTAATACGGCGACTTGTTCTCCGGTGCTATTATCTATCACTTGTGCCGCAAAATAATCCGCCCCCTCGCCTGCCGTATCTGCTCCAATTACATAAGGATGACCCGGTATTACGTCCTTATAAATTTTTACATATCCATTGTTTTGTTCAGCGAACTTAATATCATCAAATTGACCTCCGTGTATATTTTCAAACTTGTACGTAAATACGCCTGTCCTTGTCGGAAGTATCTTTGCGTTGATACGCGCCGCGACCAGTTCTTCATCGAATATTGATACTCCTAATAACCCCCACTCGCCAAGACAAATTACTTTAGCGCGTTGAGGTTCCTCGCGTTCTATTCGTTCATACTCCGCCTTATCCCGCTCGGATAGAAACTCGTTACACCGCCAAGTTGTCGTTAGAGCAAAAACGTCGTCGTTTGGCTCGTCAAAAAAACGTCTTTTAAGCCAGTGAGTGGCGAGCCACGGGTTGAATGTCAGCGTTATCTGTCGAAAATATCCATCAGGCAATGAGCCGCTTAGTCCGCTCTCCCATTGATTAAAGTCGTTTTCATCCTCTATCTCGAAAGCTTCCTCTACCCAATACCAGCACATGGCGCCGTGAACTGTCGTTATTGAAGCCAATTTTGCGGGATCGTCAAAACCGCGAAACAGTATCTTTTGCCCCGTTCCCTTTATCTCCATTTCAAGCGGCGATATCGTGCACTTAAATAAATGTGATACTTTTAATTTATCAATCGCCCATTTTAGCTGAGCGTATGTACTGTCCCTGTTTGTTAGCCCTACCCGTCTCACCACACACAAATTAGCAAGAGGGTATTTTAATAATCTTGTAATGTAGCGCAACGCCGTTGTTGTGGATTTCTTGCTTCGGCGTGAACCCTTGACAGCCTCGTACCTTGTTTTATTTTTCCAAAAATCGCTGTACCCTCCCCCGACTATCTCAGGCAAATTTACAATAACAGAATTATTGTTCATAGCCTTATTATATCATTCAAACAACTATCATTTACTGCCAACTTCTTAATATCGCTCGCCGGGAAGCCTACGGTTTTCCGAACTGCCTTTAACGTCTTGGGTTAATGCGTATATTACCGCGCCGCCTAAACCCTCAATTCGCAGACTGTATGTGTCACAGCGCGTTTGCGGTAGCGCGGCTGTATATGTGCGCTTCTTGTCATAGTCTATATCTCTTACGGTTTCCCAATCTCCGCGGGCGTCGAACTTGATTTTTAACGTTATACTACTACCGACGTCAAGTTCTGCCCGTATCTGTATCTTGCGTATAGATTTATGGTTTATACTATCTCCCGCAAAATCGCCAAACTCCACGAACCAATCAATCGGGGTCGAAAGAAGCGTTCCGTCGCTAAGTTCAGCCGACCTGTCGCCTATCAGCAGCAATTCTCCGGCGGCGGTCAGCGCGTATAATTTCCGCATACCTATATTTGCAAACACGAGAACGTCAAGCTCGTCCTCTTTTTGCCAGCAGTTATTTAACGTATCATAAATAAGCAATACCTTTTGTTCGTTCTCGTAACAACTTATATACCACGTAATCCCGTCTGTACCGGAAAGAGCCTTATCATAGCTTCGGTTATCCAACGGCGCATCTGTTAGGGAAGGAATACCTCCAGCATATGCGGCAAGTCCGGTTGACGATAAGTAATAAAGAGTTCCGCGTACGTTTATAACGCTCGCGCCGCTACCGTGCAGTATGCCCGCCGCTTCCGTTGTCTGCGTTTGATAGTTAGTCGGCTTTGTTCCATAAACGCGGGTGATACTCTTCTCTTTGAAAAATATCGGCATATTGTTATATACTGCGGCGCCGGTAAAGTCGCCGACATCTAAGCTCACCGCCCCAAACGCCCCGTCATCGTTTTCTGTGTTATACCAGTTGAACGGGTCATTAAGCCGGCTCGCGTATATGTCGTCTCCAGTTGCTCCCCATATGCGATTTTGAACGCCTATTACATACTCCACATCGGGAACCCTGCGCTCCATCGTTATTTCGCCGGGTTCGGTATAATCTTCGTTCTTTTCTGCGCCGTCAAGCACAAAAACATTTTCTTGAAAAGAAAGAGAATGCCCGTCCTCGCTTATTTCGCGTATGATTAGTGACTGAAGATTATTTTCGGGGTGTATAGTACATCCCGAGATGTTTATAGCGTCGGCAACTCTAAAGTATTCCAAAAAGTTTACCGAAGCATCATAAAGCGTATTTCGGTCGGCTGGTTCCCCAAAGCGCGTACCGTTCATAAATTGCACGGCGTTAGGCGCGCTTATGTAAGAGGCTTCCAATTGTCCGAACTCATCGATACGCGCGTTATAATACGCCTTGTCGGGGAAGATAATAATACGCTCGCCCAGAGATACCAACTGTTTAGGGCTATCCGCTACATCGCCTTTGTATTGCCCATCGTAGAAAAAACGCGTTCCGTCAACATAGCAGATTTTATCGTGCGCGAATAATCCGTTAGGATTGCCGCTAAACTGCCTTATCAATCTCCGGCGCGGACGCACGGACAACAGCGGATAATTCAGACTTGTTAAATTTCTCATTTCGCGTATGCTTCCGTCAGCCGCCGCTTTGCGCCGGTCTATACCGCCAAAGCCCTGTTGCCCCGTTTTCCCGTATCCGCTTTCTGTATTAAATAGCCCTATTTCCATTTGGAAGTCTCCTTATAAAATCAAACTGGCAAGAGACGGTATTACCCGCCTCCTGCTGTCGCTGTAAGTTTAGGATTAGCCGCCCATTTGAGTTTGGCTTCATCCAACGCCTTATTTACCAACGCCTCCAGACGCTCCGTTCGGGTTCGCGATGAAACATTCTGTTACTCAATACTATA
>JAITQY010000083.1 GCA_031288675.1 Oscillospiraceae bacterium
AGGCGTTAGGTAGTAGGAATTAGGAGACGATAGGAACGCCCTACGGGAACGGGGAATTGCAAATTGCAAGCGGCAAATTGAAAATTAAGACGAAAGCCAATGTTAACGTGAGGTTGTTCGGTTCGCACCCTGCCTTGCAAACTTACCCGCTATGCACAATGATTAAATCAGAGATGAGATAACAATTTAGCGCGTGACTATGCCGCGATATAAAGATTTTATACAATCTTTGCATGACCGTGCTGTTACTTTTTACATTGGAGCGTTAAAATCAGACAAACATATCAATAAATATTCAACAATCTGGGAGGATTGAAATGAAAAAACTTATTACTGTTTGTCTTGCCTCACTTTTGGCAGCAGCTCTGCTCGCCGGTTGCGGAGGAAGCGCAACTCCGTCCGGCAGTACCGCAACGAACTCGCCGACGGCAACGCCCGCGCAAACTTCAAAAGTTCCGGTTACGACCGAACCTGCCGCGGCTGAACCCGTAATTGCGCTTGACGGTGAGATCACGGTATACACCGCGCTTGAGGATGAACTTGTGACCGAGTATCTCGCGGTATTCAACACAAGCTATCCTAACATCAAGGTTAACGTAATCCGTGAATCAACAGGCGTTATAACAGCTCGGCTGCTCGCCGAAAAGGACAACACTCAAGCCGATTTGGTTTGGGGGACAGCTGCATCGAGCTTAATGGTGCTTGATTCGGAGAATATGTTAGAGCCATACTCGCCAGCCGGCGCAGATAGAATTATGCCGGAATTTAAATCGGATAAAGCAGTTCCGACTTGGGTGGGCATTGATGCTTGGGAGACCGCATTTATTGTCAATACAGTTGAGCTTGAAAAACTTGGTATGGCTGTATCTGAAATTAGCGGCTACGATGATTTGCTGCGTCCGGAGCTAAAAGGACACATCGTTATGTCAAACCCGAATTCGTCGGGGACAGGATTACTTACTGTAGCGGGACTGCTGCAAATGCGCGGTAAAACTGCTGACGGTTCCGGCAACGGTTGGGATTACCTTAGCGCGTTGCATGAGAACGTCGACCAGTATGTACACTCCGGCTCTAAGCCAGCCAAAATGGCGGCGGCAGGTGAAACGGTTATCGGTGTAAGTTTTGGATATGCCGGCATAAGCCAGAAGCTCAAGGGAGCGCCCGTTGAGGTTATCTTCCCGAAAGAAGGCTCCGGCTGGGATATGGAGGCCAACGCGCTGATGAAAAAGGATGCGGTCAATCCCTCCGCTAAAACTTTCTTGGACTGGGCGATAACTGACGAGGCAATGGAACTTTACAAGGTTAACTATCCTATTATCGCGACGGGCGGAGACGGTACATATGAGGGTTATGAGATTGACCCGATTGCTCAGCTCATAGACAACGACTTTGTTTGGACGGCACAAAACCGCGATAGTATCCTCAACAAGTGGATGGAGAAATTCGATTCCAAGTCCGCCGCACAATAGAACATCTTTGTACGCGGCGTGTCTGTACACCAGGAATCGGACACGCCGCGTTTTCTGACTGGAGTATCGCAATGAGTTTTTTGGAAGTTAAAAACATAACGAAGCAGTTTGGACGCCAGACCGCTCTGGGTGACGTAAGTCTTAACATTGAGCGCGGTGAGCTTGTTTGCATTTTAGGTCCGAGCGGCTGCGGCAAAACAACGCTGCTTCGTATTATCGCGGGTTTGGAAACATCCGACTCCGGGCGCGTTGTTATGAACGGGATAGACTGTACTGACTTTCCTGCGTCTAAACGAAACTTTGGTATTGTGTTTCAATCTTACGCGCTCTTTCCTAATATGACAATTCTTGGGAATGTGTTGTTCGGGTTATATCAGAAAAAGGGTGTGACAAAAGACGAAGTGCGGATTAAAGCGATTGAAGTTCTGCGTATGGTAGATTTGCTTGAACACAAGGATAAATATCCTCGCCAGCTTTCCGGAGGTCAGCAGCAGCGTACAGCGTTAGCGCGGGCTATCGCGTTGTCGCCGGATTATCTGCTGCTTGATGAACCGCTTTCCGCTCTTGACGCGAAAGTGAGAGTTAAGCTGCGCGGTGAAATACGCAAAATACAGCGCACTTTGGGTGTGACAACGATTATGGTAACTCACGACCAAGAGGAAGCGCTTACTATGGCGGACCGTATTGTCGTGATGAACAATGCTACAGTAGAGCAAATCGGAACGCCGCGCGAAATTTACAACCGTCCGGCTACTCCGTTTGTTGCCGATTTCATCGGTACGATGAATTTTTACAGAAAGGACGGGAAAACCGACGCCATCCGCCCTGAAAACATTAAACTCGCGGACCGCTCAGGGGTATACGACGTAACGGCTCGTGTGAAAAATCTTGAATTTAAGGGCGCGTCTACACGCATTTACGGGGTACTGCCCGATTTAGATGATATACTAATTGACGTGCCGTCAGAAACCGCCGATGAAATGCGGCTGTGCGAAGATTCCACCATGTTTTTGCGCCTGTCTGCGGAGCATTTGGTGCATATTCCGGCGGTCATATAGCGTATGCTTAACAAAATCAGACGCCGCCTTCAAAACCTGCGGCTGGCGCAGGCAATAATATTGGTCTGCATACTTGCGGTATTCACAATCGTTTTAGTGCTGCCGATGTTTGCCCTGTTCTCGAAAGCGTTTTTGAATAAAGCAGGCGAGTTCGACGGGTTGAGTAACTACCTGACATACTTTCGAACTCCGTCTCTTTCGGTATCGGTTTGGAACACTATCGACGTGTCGCTGGTCAGCACGGTAGTCAGCGTTATACTCGGATTTCTTTATGCTTATGCGCTTACGCGAACAAGGATACCGTTGAAACCGGTATTTAAATACACCGCGTTAATACCAATCTTTATGCCGACAATCGTACACGCTATTGGGCTTGTTTACATTTTTGGAAGACAAGGCGTTCTCTCCGGATTGGGGTTGGAACTGTATGGTCGGTTCGGTATTATCTTATCCGAGGTTATCTTCACGTTCCCACAGGCGTTCCTGATGTTTTATGTTGCGCTTGAGTTTGCCGACGGGCGCTTATATGAAGCGGCAGATTCGATGGGAATCTCCGCGATTCGGAAATTTATGCGTGTCACTGTGCCGGAGGTTCGGTATACCGTTGTCAATGTCTTTTTTGTTTGCTTCACGTTGGCGTTTACTGACTTTGGCGCCCCGAAAGTCTTGGGAGGAAGCTACAACGTCCTCGCAACCGACATATATAAGCAGGTTGCCGGTCAGTTTAATATGAACATGGGCGCGGTCGTAGGGACACTGTTGCTTATCCCCGCTGTCCTTTCGTTCATAGTCGGGCGATTTGTCAGCGGCAAGAACTCCGGGACGATAAGCGCGAAATCGACGAACTTGAGCGTCAAAAAGAGCCGGAAACGCGACGTGTTATTCTTCGCGCTATGCGCGTTTGTCACATTGTCGTTTCTCGCGTTGATAGCCGCGCTGTTTATGGGAGCGCTGACCACCTATTACCCTTACGACTTGACCTTTACATTGAAACATTTTGCGTTTAACAAATCAACCGGCGGCATAACGAGCTACTTCAACTCGCTGACAATGAGCCTGCTGACTGCTGTGTTCGGGACGGTGTTTGTGTTTGTTTTCGCTTACATGATGGAAAAAACGAACAGTTTCGGGCTATTGAAGAAATTCGGCGGTATGCTGTCCGCGCTTCCGATTGCGCTTCCGGGGATGGTCATAGGGCTGTCATTTATCTTCTTCTTCAACTCGAAGTCAAACCCGCTGCATTTCATCTACGGAACGGTCGCGATTCTCGTTGTCTCGAATATTATCCACTACTTTTCCGTGCCGCATATAACCGCGACCGGCGCGCTGAAGAAGCTCGACAAAGAGTATGAGAGCGTTGCCGAGAGTATGAATGTTCCGCGTTGGAAGACATTTCTGAGGGTCAGCGTTCCGCTATCGCTGCCCGCTATTCTTGAGATATTCATGTACCTATTTGTAAACTCAATGGTGACGGTTTCAGCGGCAGTATTTCTCTATAGCGCCCACTTCAAGATTGCGTCGATCGCTATTTCGCATATGGAAGAAGCGGGAGACATCGCGCAGGCTGCGGCGATGAGCTTGTTGATTCTGCTGGTGAACGTACTTATGCGTCTATTATATGAAACTGCCGTGAAACTTATAAAAAAGAAAGCTGAAATGAAGGAGAAAAATTATGGCTAAAATACGCGCTGTAATCTTAGACTGGGCAGGAACGACTGTTGACTTTGGGTGCTTTGCCCCGTTGACGGCGTTTGCCGAAGCATTCGGTACATTCGGCATTGAACCTGACATTGAAGAAACCCGTGCCCCAATGGGACTTGCCAAGCGGGCACATATCGAGAAGATGTTGGAGGGCGAACGCATATCCGCGTTATGGCGCGAGAAATATGAAAAGCCGTACACGTCGGAAGACGTTGATAAAATATATGCGCAGTTTGAACCCGCGCTGTTTCGGGTACTCTCTGAACACGCCGGGCCTTTACCGGATGTAGTGGAAATTGTTCACGAGTTGCGAGGGATGGGAATACTCATCGGATCTACTACGGGTTATACGAGAGCGATGATGGATGTAGTTACGCCGATTGCCGCGATAAACGGATATGCGCCGGACAGCCTTGTCTGCCCGGACGACACCGGAGGAATCGGGCGGCCGTATCCGTATATGCTGTGGCGCAATCTTGAAAAACTCGGTATTCAATCAATCTCTGAGGTTATCAAAATCGGTGACACGGCGGCGGATATTCAAGAGGGTAAAAATGCCGGATGCCTGACAGTCGGCGTCTTGAAAGGTTCAAGTATGATGGGACTTAACGAAACTGAGTTCTTGAATCTGTCTGCAAGAGAAAAGGCGAACCGCTACGAGAACGCACGGCGTGAGTATAAAACTGCGGGCGCCGACTTTGTTGTAGAGGACATAAGGGCGGTTGCAGATATGATAAACCAAATTAACGGAGGCATTTTATGAAAGTCATTTGTCTTGGCGGTGCGGGACGTATATGCCGTGAAACGGCAGAGGATTTAGCGAGGTTTTCGGATTTTGATCAGATTACTATAGCGGACTTTAACGAGCGCGTTGGTGCGGAGGTAGTCGCCTCCATCAATGATCCGCGCGTTACGTTTATGAAAATCGACGTAAACAATCACGCCGACGCCGTTTCAAAAATTAAGGGATATGACATCGTCGCGGATGGGACGACAATCTCAATGAACGGCAAAACGAGCGCGATAATTGCGGAAGCAGGCTGCCATGCTGTAAACCTTAACGGTATGGGCGATGAGAACGAATATGCAGCCGTATTCGCAGAAAAACAGCGCGTATTCGTGCCGGGCTTCGGCATGACGCCGGGCATTACACCATGAGTGCGGCGAATCGTCTTGATACCGTTGATACGGTACGTATAAGTCATGGGGCATATCGCCCGTTCGCGTTCTCCCGTTCGATCGCGGAAACGACAACATATGAATACAATCCAGAATTGCCGGGACGGATCATATATGAGGATGGAGAGTTCATACAAGTTCTGCCGTTCGCACGTCCGCTTGATGTGCGCTTACCTGAACCCTACGGCATAACAACGCAGTATATCATCCCGCACTCTGAAACGCTGACCGTTGCTGAAGCGTTACGGGATAAAGGGATTCGCCTTGTGGAGGTGAGGGGAACATGGCCGTCAGAGAATATGCGGCTAATCCGAGCGTTATATGAATACGGAATACTGCGTAACGATAAAATTATCGTGAACGGCGCAGAAATCGGGGTAATGGATTGCATTTGTGAATATCTATTGAATTCGCGAGAAGGAACTACGACACAGATATATGGGTATGCTCTGCACGTAGAAGTTACTGGTACGCTTAACGGCGAGCGCATACGTTACACTCTGTATCACACACACCCGAAGTCTGACGGTTCGGTTCCCGGTTGGGAGGGATTGAGGGCGTATACCCGTAACGTTGGGATTCCGATGAGCATCGCCGCGCAGCTTATCGCCAAAGAGCGCGTCCTGAATAATCGAACCGGGCTGCTGATTCCGGAGTACGCATTCGACCCGACCGATGTATTTGCCGAGCTTGAACGCCGGGGAATATATACACGAGAGTTTTGAGAAGGAGAGCGTATAATTATGTATGATTATATTCCGGACAACCCATATATTTTGCTGACGCCCGGTCCGCTATCTACGTCAAAGGGCGTTCGGAATGCCCTGCTGCGGGATTGGTGTACATGGGACGCCGATTATAATGAGGAAATCGTCCAGAACATTAGGCGGCGGCTGACTTCAATCGCCGCGTCAACCCCGGATGACTATACTGCGGTGCTGATACAAGGCAGCGGATCTTTTGCGGTGGAGGCATGTCTTGGAACCGCTGTACCGCGTTCCGGAAAACTCCTTATTGTACGTAACGGAGCATATGGAGAACGTATGTCTGAAATGGCGCAGGTGATGGGACTTAATTTTATCGAGTATGCTTTATCCGAAACTGAGGCGCCGGACGCTGTGCGCGTTAGTGAAATCCTCGTAGCAAATCCGGATATTACTCACGTCGCAATGGTTCATTGCGAAACGACCACCGGTATTCTGAATCCGTTAGTGTCCATTGCAGGGATTGTGAAAGATAGCGGGAAGATTCTCATTGTAGACGCAATGAGCTCTTTCGGCGGAATTCCATTTGACGCAAGTGAATTAGGCATTGACTATTTTATCAGTTCCGCGAACAAATGTATTCAAGGCGTTCCTGGGTTCGCTTTCGTGATAGCGAAAAGAGAGGCGCTTGCCGGTTGCAAGGGGAACGCGCGTTCACTGTGCCTTGATTTATACGACCAGTGGCGAGCAATGGATAAATGCGGAAAGTGGAGATATACGTCTCCGACGCATGTGGTTAGAGCGTTATATCAGGCGCTTGACGAATTGGAGGCAGAGGGAGGCGTTACCGCGAGATATGCGCGGTACTGTGAAAATCATCGTGTACTTGTAGATGGAATGAAGGAGATCGGGTTTCGGACGTTGCTTGACGATGCGCTGCAATCGCCTATTATCACGTCGTTCTTGTATCCGCACGTTGATTTTGACTTTACGGCATTTTATATTCGTGTAAAGGCGAAAGGATTTGTACTGTATCCGGGTAAAATATCTCAAGCCGATACATTTCGTGTCGGCGACATCGGCGAAGTATACCCAGACGACATGCGGCGCTTGCTGGACGTTATTCGGAATATAGATGCTTAGCCGGTTGGGCAGCATTAAAATAGGCGCATCGGGTTGCAGCAACCTGATGCGTTTTTCATAGCAGTTGCCAAGTATATTTACGCGAATTTTACCTGCGCCCGATTTTGTTTATAACATTGAGCGGTTATACTTTTTCTATAAATATTATTAATTAGGAGGATACATATGAACGGGCAAACTGCAAGACCTTTTGCAAAGCGCGTGTTATCGGCGTTTATCGCACTGACCCTCGTGTTACGACGGGGCTTCTGCCGAGAACGGAGGCGGTCGCCGCAGACGGGGATTACGAATTCCGGCTTGGATTTGAAGAGGAAGTCGTCAACAGCGGATCAGGCGGCAACGCTGAGTATAACGGAGGCGACGCGATGTATTATTCCGGCGCGGACGGCGAATCTAAATCAGCAATCGCGCTGAGTTACGCGGATTACATCGAACTTGATGATTATGAGTTCGACTATTCACAAAGTTTTTCGGTCGCGTTTTGGATACAGTTGACCGGAGCTGGGGCAGGCGGAGACCCCGTTATAATGGGCAACAAGAACTGGGCTTCAGGCGCCAATCCCGGGTGGTGCTTTAACCATGTGGCGGCGGGGCTTAGCGTTAACTACAGTGCACAGGCTCGCGGAGACATCGTTGCCATCCCGACAGCGGAAATGTCGGCGGGTGAATGGAATCATGTCGCGGTTACATTCAATTTTGAGGATGACGAGGTCAAGGTTTACGCGAACGGTCAAGTCGTCGGAAGCGAATCCGGAAAGCTCGGTTCGGTCAGCCTGGAGGGCGTCGGCAGGCTGTTGCTCGGTCAAGCCTATGCCAACGGTCACACCAGCGAATCGCCGAAGCTTTACAATACATCCGGCATGTATCGTCCCTTCAACTTGGACGACTTCGTCATGGCTCAGAGGTCATTCACTCCGGCTGAGGTCTCCGAAATTTACGGAAAAACGTCGCCTACAGAACCGTTCGTGCCGGAATCGGTCATAATCGTGCCAAGCACGTTGTCGCTTACGAAAGGCAGCACTATGCGGTTTGTGGCAGAGGTCACTGGTACAGGCGACAAGACGTCCGGCGACGATGAGGTGACGTGGACTGTGACTGGAGCGGAGTCCGAGGCAACCGTTATCGATGCCGGCGGCAACCTCACTCTTGGGGTTGACGAAACGTCTGACGCCGTCACGGTCAGGGCAACTTCAGTTCTTGACAACCAGATATTCGGCGAGGCGGTTGTAACCGTAACGGAACAGCGAACCGACGGCGGGATTACTTTTGGCGTAGTGTCGGATACTCACGTCGGCTCAAGTGATGATCTTGACGTAGGCAATAACGCTCGGGCAAAAAAGGCGTTTCAATTCTATAGCGCCCCTGCTCAGTCGTCTGACGCGGTCTTTGTTGTCGGAGATCTGACGAGCAACGGCTCGTGGCGCGAATTCTCGGTTTTCCAACGGCTGCGCGAATATCTTACTGTACCGATGATTGCGTCAATGGGCAACCACGATGAAAATCAATGGGATTATTTTGAACGGTCGACAGGCAGCCTCGCAAACGATGTAAAAATCATCAATGGATATTACTTCATTACTGTAAGCCCTGGAGCGGGAACGCTTGATACGGCGACAATGCGGGCAACTCAGGCGTCGCAAGGAAGTTATGATTACATTGCGCAGTGGCTATCCGACCAAATAGCGGCGGCGGAAGCGGCAGACCAATCCGGGAAGAAACCTATTTTCGTGTTTTTTCATC
This sequence comes from Oscillospiraceae bacterium, assembly GCA_031288675.1. Lineage (GTDB taxonomy): Bacteria > Bacillota > Clostridia > Oscillospirales > Oscillospiraceae > JAISJH01. The sequence continues at coordinate 8,995 of JAITQY010000083.1, forward strand.
ACCCTATGCGAGGTACACATTATCTCTCCGATGAACAGGGAGCGACAGGACTTTTTAATACTCTAAGCGGTCACTCAAACGTCGTCGCATTTTCCGGGCACACTCACGGTGTGAACAACCATCCATTGCAGATATGGCAAGACGGCGGATTTACGACGGTCAATACCGCGGCGACCTGTGGCGGCGAGCCTGCGCAAGCTCCGCAAGCGGTCAGCGGCAACGTACCCGTTGGTATCAGCGAATCGTCTCAAGGGCTTTATGTCACCGCTGACGACGGCGGCAACGTTTCGATCAAAACTCGTGATTTTCTCAATGACCGCTGGCTTTACGATTGGACATTCAATGTAAATGAGGATCTTCCGTATACGACTGACGGGAGAAAGGCAAAATCATCGGCTCCCGAATTTGCTTCCGATGCACAAATCCGCATTACAAAGATAAATATGACGGATATCGAATTCGAGTTTGACCGCGCCGAAGTTACGGACGGCGAAGTAGCGGACTTCGATTATTACTACCGCTATGTATTTCTGAACAAAGCAACAGGAGTGGTTGAAAAAGAGCAGAACGACTGGTCAGGGTGGTATCTTGTGAATTCGCCGCGCGTGATAGCAAGAGAAATACGTGGACTGACGCGCGCGACAGAATACGAGCTTCGTATTTACGCCGTGAACGCTTACGGATTGGAGAGCGGCGAGTATCTTTCAAAGACGTTTTCGACAACGGCGGTTGACAATACTTACCACACGGTTATCGACTACAAGCTAACGTTCGGTGATACTCTTGACAACAAAGGCACGGCTCCGGACGCGGTGGAAATGTTCGGACTGGAATCCAAACCTGAAAACTATATACCGACTGCGGCGTACGGTTCGGGAAAGCACGGCAATGCAATACATCTGCAGCCGAACAACTTTGTTACGCTTGACGGCGGAAGTGAGATGATTGATTACAATCAAAGCTTTTCGTTTGCGATGTGGGTAAATGTGGAATACGTTCGCGTGGACGGAGATCCCGTTCTTCTCAGCAATAAGAATGTGGATTCTTCAGATAATAAAGGGTTCGCGGTCTACAAAGAGGACGGAAATAGGTGGCTGTCGCTGACGTTTTCACCGACAAGCGGATTGCCGGGTACGCTGCGGCTGATTGAGCTTACTCCTACGGCATGGATCGTGAACGACAAGTCATTCGAGACAGACGAATGGATTCATATAGCCGCAACGTTCGACTACTCAAACAATAAAATAACCGCCTATGTCAACGGAATAAAAGTAGGTGAGGCTGACGCAAACCTTACGGGGGGCATTGGAGGAATAACTGGCGAGGGGAAGAACAAGAGTACCTTTTTAGGTTCGTCTCCGTGGAATTACACGGAGGAACACGGCGGTTACAACGGTAGCGGAAGTACGAACGATGTTATGCATAATGGCGTACTCGAACCCCGCAAGACAATCAGCTTTTTGGCGGACGATTTTATCATGTCATCCTGTATATTCAATTATGAAGAAATTGCGGAAATCATGGGAGATATTGATGCGGTTCCGCAGCATTATACCGTGACGTTTGATACAGACGGCGGAGAGCCGCAACCCGTCGCGCAGGAAATATATGTGGGACGTTCCGTTGCCGTTCCTGTAGAGCCTTCACAAGTCGGACTGTCATTTGCCGGTTGGTATGTCGGTGAAGATCAATTTGATTTTGACGCGGAGACAGTCGGCGGGAATCTTGCGCTTATAGCTAAATGGGATTCAATTAACCATCTCACCGTAACGGCGGAAAGAGGAGGTAGTATCATAACAGACGCAAGCGGCAATTATGCGGCGGGTACTATTGTAAACATATCAGCCCGCGCAAACAGCGGTTATAGGTTCAGCGGGTGGACTTCAACGGGCGGCGGTTCGTTTGCCAATGCCGGAAGCGCGAATACAACATTTACCATGCCGGATAATGATGCGGTAATTACGGCAAACTTTACCTATGCCGGTTCAGGCAGCTCCGGCGGGGCAAGCGGCAACGGCTCATCTACGTCTTCGTCGGCGAGCAGCGCGGGTTCAACCACAAATTCGTCTTTGCAGAATCCGTTTAAGGATGTTAGCAAGGACGCCTGGTACTATTACGACATTGAATACGTCTGTGCGCACAACATTTTCGGCGGAACGGAAACCGATATGTTCTCTCCGGAGATTAGTATGACGCGTGGTATGATTGCCGCCGTACTCTGGCGTGCGGCGGGCAGCCCGAATGTTTCCGGCGATCCTTTCAACGACGTTGACAGCGCGGCGTACTACTCGGCTGCTACGGTGTGGGCGCGGTCTTTGGGCATTATCAATGGAGTTGGCGGCGGCAATTATGCTCCTAATAATCCGATTATGAGACAGGATTTGGCGGTTATACTCTATAATTTCGCCAGAATTACTGGGCGGACACTACCCGCATTAAGGGAGTATCCCGGTTACCGTGACGATTCCAGCACTGCCAATTACGCGAAAGAAGCGATTGAAGCGCTATGCCGGAGCGGAGTTATCAGCGGCAAGAACGATAACCTCTTTGACCCGAAAGGTCTGGCGACAAGAGCTGAGGTTGCCGCGATGCTTCACAGGTTATTGGAGGCAACGGGAAAATAGAATTATAGCCCTGCGGGAGCGATTACCCACAGGGTTTTTCTATAACAATTCAAAGTCTGAAAAAACTTTAGACAGCGGTTTACAGCTTACCTCCGCGCAGGCGGCTGTGGGAAGGGGATATAGAAAAAGGCGGGGATGTCCCCGCCTTTAAGTTTGAGCAATGAACGATTAATCGTCGTCATCGTCGAGCTTGCGCTCTTCAATGTGATAGGTGCCGTTAGGCTCGCCTTCCGCAACCAGGAGACGGTTGTGGAATTTCTGCAAGCTGGAACGGTGACCGATAGAGATAATCGTGGCGTCGCGCGCGAGTTCCATAAGCATTGAGTACAGCGCTTCTTCGGACGGCTCATCCATACTTGCCGTAGCTTCGTCGAAGAACATATAATCAGCGCCCATAAGTAACGCACGGGCGATACCGACACGCTGCTGCTCACCGCCGGAAAGAAGCGTGTTCCAGTGCTGGATTTCGTCAATACGGTTTACAAACTGCGGCAAACCGACTTGCTCTAAAGTCTGCTTGATTACCTCGCGGTCATAGGTGTCCGCAGGAAGCGGATAGCTGACTGCCTCGACAAGCGTTCCAATCGGGAAGTAGGGACGCTGCGGGAGAACGATAATCTTCTTGCCGTCCGGAAGTTTGACCTCGCCCTTAGCGAGCGGCCAAATACCGCTGATGGCGCGGAACAGCGTAGTCTTACCTGCGCCGGTACGACCCTTGATGAGGATCTTTTCGCCCGGTTTGAGTTCGATATGGTCGGCAGTGATCTGTACTTTGCCGGTCGGCAAGCTGACAGCTATGTCGTCCACAACTATCTTGTTATCCGGAGCCTTGAGAATCTTCAGCTCACTGTGTTCCGTGATTTCAATCGTGCGGTCATAGTTATCGTTGAACGCGTACAGACGGTCGATAACCGCGATGTACGCGGCAAGCCCCATATACTGGGTCTGGAACCATTTGAAGCCTGTAACGACGTTGGAGAACGCGGTAGCGATAAGGTTGAACTGACCGTAGCTGGTGATGCCCTGATTCAGCCACAGCCACGCAGGTCCGAGGATAAGCGTGAACATCATCGCGTCCACGTACACAAGCATGCCAGTCACAATACCGAAGCGCATTGTTACGCCCATCGTGCGGAAGGTATTCATAACGCTGTCGCCGAAGATGCTCATCAAGCGACCGTGCTCAACCTGCTCGCCTTTAAGAAGGGCGATTTGCTCACTGTTTTCGCGGAAGCGAACGAGGGAGAAACGGAAGTTAGCGTCATACATTTGCTGGTTATAAGTTAGGCGTGTTTGAGCTCTGCCCATAAGGTGAGCGACAGTTGTGGTAACAATTGCCCATACCAGAGACAGTACTACGAGATAGCCGGGGAATTCGAGATGCGTACCGGTTCCCATAATATAGCGTCCGTTTTCGGCGAATTGACTGCCGAGTACAAGAGGCACATTGGAGTAGCCCCACAGAACTACGATATACGTACCCAGCGATAAAAGGTTCTGAACGAAACTGAATGAGAAAGTCCAGGTGCTACTAATAAATAAAGTGATGTCTTCTGTGATACGCTGATCGGGGTTATCGGTTTCGTTGCCGGTTAGCGTCATCTTATAATGGCTGTGATGTTCAAGCCATAGGCGCAGGTAACGTGCCGTCATCCACCGCCTCCAGCGGATTGAAATCCACGCTGAGATGTAAACGTTAAATGAGCCGGTAAAAATCATCGCCGCGCCGACGAGAAGGAATACATAAATCTGCTGACGCCATAAGTTAACGTCTTTGTTGACCAACGCGTTTGTCCAGTCCTGATTCCAAATGACCATACGCAGACCGACGAAGTTGGTCAAAACCATTACGGTGATATTGATTGCAAGTAAAATGAGGGATCCCCATTTTTCCTCCGAGTGTACCCAGTAGGGAGCGGCGATCTTCCATATACGTTTGACAACCTCTCCGAACTTTTGTTTTTTCATTTGGTGCCCTGAAAAGGCACTCATTACGCTCTGACCCACGTGTAATTCCTCCTAATTAGAATTTGTGGTTTCCCATATTTTTTGCGGAGAGATTTAGTTAATCAATGCTGAACTTCGCTTGAGCAAACTTAACGCCGCCGCCGCTGAGTTCTTTGCGCTGAGCGAATAATACGACGATAAAAAGAGGAATCGCCGCGCCAAGACCGACAAATACGATTATCGCAAGGCTGCGTCCGTTACGTCCGCCGAACAGCGTATAGTCAGGACCTACAGCATTGGAAGAACCGTCAATCGGGATTGCGGTTTGACCCGGAGCGGTCATTCCGGCTGATCCGGAAATAATCGCAACTCCTTTAGCCTGAGCCGCCGGGATAACCAGTTTTCCGTCAATGTTCGTAACGCCAAGTACATTTCCGTCAAAGTCGGTCACAGTAGCGTTGGCTACAGGAGCATAGATATACGAGAATGACGAGTAGTCCATAGCCTGACTGCGGACAGTGAGTTCAAAATCACCTGTGTCAGGATTGATTACTCCGAACGGAGACAATAACGTTGCTCCGCCGAACGCGTTAGCGGTAATGTTAAAGATAACATTATCGCCGTTCTCAAGTTTGAACTCGTTAGCGGTGCCGGAAAGTACTCCGTGATTGAATATAATCGTCGGGTTGGCGGCAACGCCCCAAGCTTTGGTAATGGTGTACATATTGTAAGTGGTATCCATACCGTCGGCGAAACCTGCCTCTGCTCCGCCCGGATAGAATGCGTCGTGTGCCGCTTTGAACGCGTCGATAACGGTATCCTTGCCGCTTTCCAGCGCGAACGGATATGCCGCAAGTACCAGTTTGCCCTCTAAGCTGACAGATACTGTAACAACCTTATTGCCTGTCGGGTAGGTTTCCGGAAGTGCCGGGTAGCCTGCCGCAGGAGCAGCTGCTATAGGCGCGGGGGCGGGAGCCGGAACGCTGCCGCCGGTGCCAAGAAGCACATAGCTGAATCCGCTTGAACCGACTAACACATAATACGTACCTTCAGTTACTGCGTCGGCACTGCTGACTTCCGTGTAACCAGTTACGCTTGCCGGAGCGGGAATGGTTGCGTAAGCCGCGTCAAACAGACCGTAGATTACGGTGCCGTCGATAATTCCGTTTCCGTCAAGAGCCGGATCGTAGCTGCCGGCTGCCATCGGCCATACGCCTACTTGGAACGCGGTAGCGAGTTCCGGAGGAACGCCGTTTCCGACTGACGAAGCGGCAGGGGGCGTCACGGCGGATGTGCCGTCAGCGCCGAGAATAACATAGTTGAATCCGCTTGAACCCATTAAGACGTAGTATGAGCCGGCTGTAATGGCGTCCGCGCTTCCGACAGACGTGTATCCGGTCACGCTTGCCGGAACCGGAATGGTTGCGTAAGCCGCATCGAACAGACCGTAAATTACAGCTCCGTCCGGAATTCCGTTGCCGTCAAGCGCCGGGTCATAAGTGCCGGCTGCCATCGGCCATGTGCCGACCGAAAATGCAGTTGTGAGTTCGGCGGGAACATCGCTGCCGTTCGCTGCCGGAGCGGCTGCAGGCGTTTCATCCGCGGCAGCTGCGGGCGCTCCGCCGGCAGCAAGGTTTGTGATAGGATCAGTTGCCGCTGCGACGCCCTGAGCGTACGTGGGGTCTGACGCCTTCATAAATGTTGCAAACGGACCGTTTACCGTGTCTTCTGTAAGATATAACGCTCCGCCGTTTATTTCGCCTGCCGTCACAGCTGTTCCGGCGGTGAACGTTGTCGGAGTTTGGGCGTAAGTCGTCATATCCGTGAATACAAGCGTAGTATCTGCACTAAACGTGACGGTGCTGTCGTCGTTTATGTACATAGAATACGCCATTTGCGCAGGGTTAAAAACAAAACCTGCATACGAATACACTTCATAAGGGTTTGTAATAGTAACCTGCAAATCTGATTTTTCGGGGAACGCAATAGTAATGTCCTCTGCTGCGCTTGCCGGCGAAACCGCAATAAGCGGCATCATCACCAACATCGCAAGGAATAATGCGAACAACCTTTTCATCGTAGGATGTTCCTCCCAAAATAATATTTTGCTCGTGGATTCAGTTCTCACGAACTTATGGATTGGATACTATCACAAAGAACCCTTGTTGTCAAGCATTTTTTTTTGGTTTTTATTACAATTGAATAGACTATTACGTTAAGTTAATGATGTATTAATATTATATTAACGAAGTTTTAACGATTGACAAAATGTAATTACCTGTATTTGGTTCGGCGGAGTTTTATGCTGTACTTGAGAGGCAGTAATTATAATAGTATATAAGATTGAAGAAAAATTACATTGAATATGTCTGATTTTGTGCCTTAGAGTTCTCCGCGTCTGGCTTGCTAAAATTTTTTTCGCAAATTAAAAAAAGTGCTTGACAAGAGGGCGGAGGTGTGCTATAGTAACAAAGCTGTCGCTGAGAGGGGTCGAAAAAAGGTAGAGGTTAGGGAAGCGCGTGCGGGACTGTTTGGGAAAA
>JAITQY010000087.1 GCA_031288675.1 Oscillospiraceae bacterium
CTCGAACTGCCACGCTTTGAGGTCATTGGTCGCATCGTTCATAGCAAAAGCACAGACTACAAGAATAGTACAGCCGAATACCCCGATTACTGCCATAACCGAACGCGCCGGATTGCGGGAAGCATCACGGATATTCCATTGAGCGTTGAAGCCAAGTCTGCCCCATATCTTTGCTCTTTCCAGGAAACCGTGCTTAAATGATTTCGGAGTTTTTGACCGGAGGGTGTCAGCCGGAGTATCGCGGAGCAGCTTAGCGCAGGAATACCAACACACGGCGGTAGACAGCGCCACTATTGCCGCCGCCATTAGTATAAACTCTGCCGAATACGCAGGTTTCCAAGTAGGTACTGTGTAGAATGCAGACATTGACGGATAGAACAATCTCGGCAGCGTTATGGGACCCGCAATAAGTCCGGTGACCGCACCGAGCAAAGTCAACCAAAACCCATAAGACACATAATGCCGCAGTATTGAGCCTTTTGTGAACCCCAATGCTTTTAGAGTGCCGATTTGTATACGCTGATTATTTACAAGCCTTGTCATTGTAGTCATCATCGTTAAAAGCGCAATAAGCAGGAACACAACAGGGAAAACATCACCCATCATCTTATGCTGGTCGAACTCCGCCGCGAAAGTAGATACGCTTGGATGGTCTTTGCGGGCAAGGTAAACTCTGTATTTTCCATCAAGGGCGGTATCAATATCCGCCTCTGAGGACTCACCTGTAATCATCATAGAGCTGTATGTAAACATCGCGGGAACAGGAAATGCTTTTTCGGACAGATACGCGAACCCGTGCAGGGAAAAATCTTCTGTAACAGCATCGCTGTTGTATTCGTACACCTGCTCCGGGCTATATACAAGCCCTCTAATAGTTTTCTCGAATGTCATACCGCTGACGATTACTTTGAGCGTGTCGCCAACTGCAATTCCACGAGCATCCGCAAAGCGTTTAGATAACCATACGCCGTTAGCATCATCTATATCAAAAGGAAAGCCGTCAGTCAAGTACATAGCGGAAATTGTACTGCTCTCAACAAACATCAAATCAACTTTCGGAGTACCGTCAAGGTCTGCGACCGCGGTCATTTCAAGCCGCCGTTCCGCGCTGGTCACGCCTGGAACTGACAGAATAGCCTCAACTTGCCCGTCAGAAAATCCGTTGCCATACAGCCATACATCGGCAAGGTTGGTTTCGGCATAGTAATCGTCCGCACTCTTTACCAAGCCGCGCCACTCGCCGCCAACCCCTGTGTATATATAGATTGCCAAAAACGCCATAAGGAATATTGAGAGGAACTGAGTTTTGTGCCTCCCCATATCGCGGAGCATTTTTTTAGTCAGCATTACCAATTCACCTCACCGACTGCTTTTGGCTCAGAATTTTCCGTAATGCCGTGAATTTTGCCATTCCGGATGCGTATAACCTTATCGGCACAATCGGCGAGTACAGTGTTGTGGGTAACTATTATTACCGTTTTGCCATACTTGCGGCTCATCTCTTGGAGCATTGTCAGAACGATAATCCCTGTTTCGGAATCAAGCGCGCCTGTCGGCTCGTCGCACAACAGCATTGTCGGGTTCTTTGCTACCGCTCTGGCTATTGATACGCGCTGCTGCTCGCCGCCCGATAACTGTGCCGGAAACTGGTTTGCGTGATCGGCAAGCCTCACAAGCGATAATACTTCACCTGCATCCAGCGGGTTCTTGACAATTTTCTTGGTCAGCGCGATGTTTTCAATAGCAGTCAGCGTGGGTATCAGATTGTAGAACTGAAACACGAAGCCGACATTAGCGGCGCGGTATTCGGTTAGCTTATCGTCGTTAAGCCCCACTATATTCTGTCCGTCAACGATGATTTTTCCGCTTGTGGCAAAGTCCATACCGCCGAGCAGATTCAAGAGCGTTGATTTTCCCGCCCCGGAGGGACCGAGTATCACGACAAACTCGCCCTCGTTTATGCTGAAACTAACGCTGTTCAACGCTTTCAGAGTATGGTCGCCGTAACCATATTCCCGCGTGACATTCTCAAAGCGGATTATCTCCTGCTGGTTCATGTTTTTGCCCTCCTTGTATTGCAAGGCAGTTTTTATTTTTTGAAGCACAATCCATCCCGCAGAGGCGGTCATCAAGACTGCCCCTGCGGGATATGACGTTATCTTATCCGCTCAAGACGTTCAGTTTCGCCGTAAACCCATTCGCCGGGTTCATCCATCGCAATTTCGGTTAAAACGAGAGTGCCGTCGCCCGAGTCCACAAATGAATACGCCTCAATGAAGTGCGCGTCGCCGAGCGTCATATGCGCCGCGATTTTATCTCCGTAAACGGTATAAATGCCGGATGCCATTACCTGCTGATCGGCGGGCATTCCGTCGAGCGTGAACTTGCAGAAGCCGTCCGCATTGAACTCTTGCGTCCAAACTTCCACTTCCCGCGTTTTCACCGTGAACGTCCCCACAAACGGATTGGTAAGCACAAACGGCGTGTCCGTTGTCGTTACCGCTGAACCCTCGACCCGTGTAAACGGTGCGGTATTACCGAGAATCATAGCTCCGTTCTCGTCCGTTTCAAACTCCGTCACGTTTATAGTGTTATTGTCAATCACCTCGTAGGTATATGCCGCCGCGCCCTCGTAATCAAGCCACGTCACCTGAATGCCGTCGCGTACGATGTAGCCGCCGGAACCCTTACCGCCTTGCTCCGCTGGAACGCCTGACATTTCGTAGTCAAACGTGCCGTCCGGCTTGAAGTCAAAGGTTAGGGTTGTATTCGCGCTCGGGATTTCCGATTGCCACTTGCCGAGAAACGGATTGCTGAAATCAGCGAGATTGAAGCCGGCGGTTTCTGTTGTTTCTCCCGCTTCCAGGTTTTCTGTTACAAACAGGTCTATGCACGACTTAACAAATTCATCGCTGCTGCCAACCGGAATCCCGGCAGCAAGCCAATATGCGTAGCTGCCGTCCATAAGATTCATTAGTGCATCTAAATCGCTGCCGTAACGGAATTCGATATGATAGGTTGTTGCGGGCGTGTCTGCGGCAAACAGGAAGTAGGTGAACTCGCCTGCGTTCGCGTCGTCGGTTTTGTAAACCCGTACGTCCATCATACCGCCGAGAGCGTCATCCCCCTGATAGGTATATGTATGTGAGAATACCCCGTTACCGTCTAACGAACCGGAAATGACATTCCCTGCAAAGGTTAGCCTGTCAAAACCGTTGATAAAGTAGCAATCAAAGCGAGCGTTTTCGGGACTTGCTGAGTAGGTTTCAACCGCCTCCGCACCGTAAATTGTCGCCGTGCAAGAGGTTTTCAGAACCTCCGCATACATCGCGGCGTTTTCCTGACCGGCAACTGCGGCAATCTGTTCCAGCCAGTAGTCATCGTATTTTGAGCTATTCAGCACCGGGAACAGTTCTTCATATGTTCCGTCAAGCTCCTGCAGGAATACATCAGTCGCCGCAGGCGATTCCGTCATTGCCGCAGGGTCATCGTTGCTGTTCGCACAAGCGAACAGGGTCAAGCTCATTGCGAGCGCAAGGATAAGTACAAGTAGTTTTTTCAAGGTTTCAGCCCTCCAATAATTATTTTTGTTTCCGGCAACGGTTGCCGCCGCCGGAACAGTTGCCGTTTTGACGTGAGTTCAGCATTACGTGCAGAACGCAGACACTGGCGCGATGTGATTGCATAAGCTCTATCCCGTATTTGGCGGTATAAGCCCGAGCGGTTTTTGCCATAGTGTGCGCCTGCGCGTCACAGCCGTATTCGCGGTAGCTTCGGCACATTCGGTCGTGTTCTCCAACTATTACTACGCTCATTTGTATACCCTCCGCTATTTACATATCGCCGCGCCGAAGTCTTTGCATCTCTGTACATCATCGCCGTTTGGTTCTTCATTTACGATTAGACTTTCGGCAGCGAGAACCGCGCCTGCCTTTTGCATACGAGCAGTCCAATCGCGCATCCACTCGCCGTCACCCCAGCCGTATGAGCCAAACAACGCGATTTTGCGTCCGGTCAATTTAGGTTCAATGTGAGCAATGAACGGCTCAAACTCATCCTCCTCCAAGACCTCTGCGCCCATTGCAGGGCAGCCTAACACAAGGATTTCGGACTCATTAGACTTCGGGTGGTCGAGCTTGCCGATCTCAGAGATATACACTTCAGCGCCCGCTCCCTGCGCTCCTTCGGCAATTAGCTTTGCCATCGTCTCTGTGTTTCCAGTTCCGCTCCAGTAGATAATGCTGATTTTCATAGCGAAAAAACTCCTTTTATGATAATTTTTTTGAATTAAGCTTATTTCAGTGGTCTTGCCGCCTCTGTTATTTGAATGGGCTGACTGAGTATGTGTATTGCGCGTGCCATTAGTGAAAGCTAATTCAATGAACTTAAAAACGGTTAGTTTATACTAACTATTAGTTAGTATAAACTAACGAAATCAATTTGTCAAGAAAAATTTATGCTTCTGAACATTGAGTAGGTTTATAAAACGCCGGAAGAATAGAAAATTTAACTCAACCGTGCAAAATTATATTAATTTTTGCACTATTATGGCGTACTATTATCGGCGTGAGATGATGAATATTTATTAAAATTAACACTTGACAAATACTCAAATTGATGCTAAACTTAGAACTCAGTTAGCGACATCTAACCATAAAAATAGCTGTCGGTTAGTTGTGATTAACTCACGCTTGACCCAAGATAGTTTCCATCGTTATATCATAGCGGCGCAGAGTTAGCGGTCACTAACAATACTTTATCTTGAAGAAAGGTTTACTTAATGGTTAAAATCGCAATTTACGGCAAGGGCGGCATCGGCAAATCCACCGTATCGTCTAACTTATCGGCAGCGTTAGGAAAGCGTGTCCGCGTCATGCAAATCGGATGCGATCCCAAAGCGGACAGCACCGCGAATCTGCTCGGAGGACGCAAATGTCCGACAATTCTCTCGCAAATCGACGAGAGGGGTTCAGCCCTAACGCTGAGCGACATAGTATTTGAGGGATACAACGGCGTATTATGCGCCGAAGCGGGCGGACCGACGCCCGGCATAGGCTGTGCGGGATTGGGAATCATCGCCGCTTTCAAAAAGTTAGAGGAACTTCACGCGTTCGATGTTTATAAGCCGGACGTCGTGATATACGACGTACTTGGCGACGTCGTATGCGGAGGATTCGCTATGCCGATTCGCGGCGGGTACGCAGAACACGTGTTCATCGTGACTTCCGGTGAGAATATGGCGCTGTACGCAGCGGACAACATCGCAAGAGCGATTGCGAACTTCTCATCGCGCGGATACGCGAAATTGTCAGGTATTATACAAAACAGCCGCAGCATTGAAGACGAAAACGCTCGGGTGAACGAGCTTGCGCGTGAGATAAAGTCGGATATAATCGCGCGTATCCGGCGAAGCGGCGACGTTCAAACGGCTGAGGCTCAGGGCAAAACGGTAATTGAAGCTATACCGTACGGTGAAATCGGCGCGGAGTATATCGGATTATCGGAAGCAATATCGCAGATTTGCGGAATCGGGAAAGGGGAATTGGTCTATGCATGATTTCTGTGCTCAAACGCTGCGATACACCGCGCCGTCACACGGCGACTGGGGTTTAGTGCGAATCGTATCGCTGCTGCCGGAGAGCCATATTATGTTCGTTTGTCCCGCCGCGTGCGGCCGACACGGCGCGTTGGGCGCGGTGGACAAGGGGTACAAGAACCGCGTCGCGTACGTATATGTTGATCGCTCCGATATAATAGCAGGGTACGATGGCTGTATTTTTGACGGAGTGGCGCAGACACTTTCAATGCTGCCGAAGCGCCCGAAGTGCTTTATGGTGTATGTTAGCTGTCTCGACAATCTAATCGGTACAGATATGGACGCGGTCGTCGCGGAGCTGAACACGAAGTACCCCGATATTAAGTTCAACTACGGGCGTATGAATCCGATTTCATTGGAGGGCAACACTCCTCCGGCGGTCTCCACAACGGATGCGATGTTCGGCTTTCTCGAACCAGCCGCTAAAGAAGCGGATTCGCTCAATATGCTCGGCAACTTTGTTGACAAGGATCACGAGGGCGAACTGTACGCGTTCCTGAAAAGCTGCGGAATAAATACAGCGCGGCACTTGTCCCATTATTCTACGTTCGACGCCTACATGGAAATGGCAAGAAGCGCTTATAATCTCGTACTGTCGCCGATTGCGAAGTATGCGGCGGCGAATCTGCAAGCGAAGCACAATACTCCGTTTCTGTTTATTCCTGCGACGTACGATACGGACGAAATTGCGGAGAATTACAGTAAAATCTCGGCGTTTATCGGCAGCGCGGCGAGCTATGATTTCAATGCCGACATTGCGGAGACGGAACGCGCAATTGAGACGGCTAAAGCCGCGCTTAGCGACAGACCCGTATCAATTTCGTCGGAAGCTGTTATCAAGCCGTTCACGCTGGCGCGTTTCTTACTAAAGCGCGGGTTCAATATTGCGAGCGTCGTGACGGAGGAGGTTGCGGCATTCGACGCGGACGCATATGACGACGTAAAAAATCAAGTTGAGGTAATCAACCCGCTTGGCACGGACGTGATAGACTTCAAGCATCGCCGTCCGGAGGTTGTCGCGATTGGCTACGACGCGGCGTATATTACCGGCTCAAGTCACATTGTGAACTTGCAGGGCGATCAAGGATTGTTCGGCTATCATGGAACGCAGACATTGATGCGGCTATTGGCGGAAGCGGCGATGGTTGAGTCCGACCTCAAGGCGCTGATGGACGAATATGGTTTAGTAGTATAGGAGGAAATATGGCAAGATTCAGTATGTATTTACCGCCGTTCGCGCCGGATTATTCGGGGGTTTGCTCCGCGTTATTCGACCTGAACGCGCTGACTGTGATTCACGATGCTTGCGGCTGCACCGCAAATTATACGGGTTACGACGAACCCCGTTGGTACGGCTCCGACAAAGCGGTGTATTGCTCCGGATTGCGAGAGAGCGACGCTATCTTCGGCAACGAAGATAAGTTTATAGCTCGTATCGCGCTTGCGGCGGCGGAACGCAAACCGGAAATAATCGCGTTCGTCGGCAGTCCTGTGCCGATGGTTATGGGTACAGATTTCACAGGTTTCGCCCGGGAACTGGAGAACAGACTTGAAGTTCCCGCGTTTGGCTTTGATACGAACGGCACGGAATATTACAACTCCGGAGCATATGCGGCGGGAATTGCTCTGTTGGAACGTTTCGCGGATTCCGCAGTTGAACGTAAGCCGAACAGCGTGAATATTTTAGGCGCAACTCCGCTTGACATTAGCGGCGAGGACTTCAAATCGTTACAAAAAGCTATAACGGACGCAGGGCTTGAAATCAACGCATCATTTTTCACCGGACTAACATTAGAGCAAGTACGCGGCGCGGGTCGCGCGTCAGTAAACCTCGCAATCAGTCAGACGGGAGTTCGGCTTGCAAGGTACATGGAACGCAGATTTGGAATTCCGTATGTCGTAGGTTTTCCTGCCGGCGAGTTAGTCATAACTGACTGGGTGTCGGCGATTCATGCGGCGGAAACAGAGAAGCGAAATGTTACGCTTGAGGTCAAGCAGTCAGACGACGCGTCGATTCTTGTAATTGGCGACGAGGTGTTCGCGCAGTCGATAAAATATGCGCTTACGAAGTGCGGCAAATGCGCGGACGCGGCAACATTGTTTGGTGTTGAGCCATCGCTGTACACTGATACGCTTGACTTAGCGGACGAACGAACGATATTGGACACACTGAACTCCGGCAAATACAATACGCTAATCGCCGACCCGCTGATTTGTCAGATTGCGCAGGAGAATATGCGCTGTATTGCGGTTGCGCAGTACTCAGTATCAAGTAAAGTCTGTCCCATAACATCGAAAAAATATGTGGGAACAAATGAATTAATTCAGGAGGCATTATAAAATGCTAAAAAAACTTAGCGCAATTGCAATTGCAGCCGCTCTGACTGCCGCGATGTTTGCGGGATGCTCTGCCCCGGCGGCGAATAACGAACCGGGCGTCACTCCAACAGAAACAGTAAACGAAGCTCCATCGGAGCCTACAGCAACTCCTGCAGAACCGACTACACGCACCATAATCGACCACGATGGCGATGAAATTGTCATACCCGCAAAGATAGAGCGCGTTGCGGTATCGGGAATTTGGCCGTTGTCGGCGTTTATCACGATGTACTTAGGCTCGGCGGATAAAATTATTGCGATCGCGCCCGCGCCTATGGCGGCGGCTCAGAATGGTGTTATCGGCAAGGTATTCCCGAACTACTTGAACGCCGCCACCGACTGGATACAGAACGATGAGATTAACGTTGAGGAAATGATGAAGCTGAAGCCGGATGTGGTATTCTGCAGTGCGGGCGGTACGGATAAAGCCGTGATTCAAGCAGCCGGAATTCCCGCAATCGCCGTCTCCGCAACGAAGTGGGATTACGATTGTATCGTGACGTTCGATAAGTGGGTGGAGATTCTGGAGCAGGTATTCCCCGGCGAGGCGCATGTTGACGGCGTGTCGGAGTATAGCAAACGCGTTTACGACGAGGTACAAGCGGTTGTAAAAGACATTCCAGACGAGGAGCGTCCACGGGCGATGTTCCTGTTCCAGTACACAGACTCAGTGATGATAACCAGCGGCAAATACTTTTTCGGGCAGTATTGGATAAGCGCGGGAGGCGGAGTTAACGTCGCAGAGGGCATGTCCGAGAAAGGCTCAAATGCCGTTATCAACATGGAACAAGTCTACGAATGGAATCCGGAAGTAATATATATCACGAACTTCACTCCAGCTCAGCCGGATGATCTCTACAATAACGCAATCGGCGGCGACGACTGGAGCAAGGTCGAAGCGGTTAAAAATAATCGCGTCTATAAAATGCCGCTTGGCGCATACCGTTCATACACGCCTGGTATTGATACTCCGCTGACGCTGAAATGGATGGCTAAGACGCTCTACACGGAGTTGTTCGCGGATGTTGATATGACGCAGGAGGTTAAAGACTACTACTCCCAATATTTCGGCGTGACGCTGACAGACGATGACGTGAACGCGATGTTTACGCCTTCAAGCGCGGCGGGTACGTACAGGTAAGTTAGTGAATAAAAAACAACGAATATGGGCTACCGCGTTAATCGCGGCGCCCTTAATCGCGGGAATACTGGCGATTGGCATCGGACGCTATTCAATATCGCCGCGAGATGTGCTTGCGTGCCTATTCCCGCCGATGTTCCCGAACGCGGATATCAGCGATATGGCTCGGACGGTGGTGATAAGCGTACGTCTGCCGCGCATATTGCTTGCTTTGATAGCGGGAGCGGGACTGAGCGTCGCCGGCGCTTCGTTCCAAGGCATATTCTCCAACCCGATGGCAACTCCTGATACGCTGGGCGTTGCGTCGGGAGCGTCGTTCGGAGCGGCTTTGGCGATACTGCTGAAGATGAATATGATGGCGATACAGTTTATGGCAATAGCGTGGGGAGTTGCGGCAGTACTAATCGCGATGTTCTTTGTAATCAAGCCCGGCGAACAGCCTTCAACTGTTATGCTGATACTTTCGGGTATGGTGGTCGGAGCGTTATTCTCCGCGATGCTGTCGCTGGTAAAGTACGGAGCAGATCCTCAGGACGTACTGCCCGCTATAACATATTGGCTGATGGGCAGTCTGACGGGTACGACATTTGAACGTCTGCTTGCGGGCGCTCCGCTGATAGTAATCGGCAGTACCGCGTTGCTCTTGATTCGCTGGAGGCTGAACGCAATGAGCCTGCACGAGGACGAAGCGAAAAGTCTCGGCGTTAACGTGCGGCTCGTAAGGGTTATCGTTATCGCGTCTTCAACCGCGATAACCGCGTCCGTAATAGCGATGTGCGGTCAAATAGGCTGGGTGGGTCTGCTGATTCCGCATGTATCACGCATGATATTCGGCAACGATAATCGCAAGATTGTTCCGGCATGTATGGGGCTCGGCGCGCTGTTCATGCTGTTAACAGACACGGTAGCGCGAAGCGTTAGCGCAGCGGAAATCCCCGTTTCAATCCTGACCGCAGTTATCGGAGCCCCGTTTTTTATTATACTGCTCCGCAAGACTGGAGGTGTAAAGTGACATTTGAAGTTAGAAACGGCAGTTTTGCGTATCCAACCGGACGGAAAGTGCTGAACGATGTATCGTTCTCAATCGGTGAGAATCGCGTTGTGTCGGTACTTGGTCCAAACGGAGCTGGCAAGACTACGCTGCTGCGCTGTATGCTCGGTTTGCTGAGATGGACAAGCGGCGGCAGCTACATAGACGGGAAACTGATTTCCGAACAATCTCACCGGGATGTTTGGCGTAAGGTCGGCTATGTGCCGCAAGCGAAGCTCTCAACGTTTGCGTACACCGTCTCAGAAATGGTTCTGCTCGGTCGGAGCGCGCACCTGAAAATGCTTGAGAAACCCGGTTCGGAGGATAAAAAAATCGCGGATCGCTGCCTGAATATGATTGGGGTTTCGCACTTACACGACAAGCTGTGCAGTAAAATCAGCGGCGGTGAGCTTCAGATGGTTCTGATTGCAAGAGCTTTAGCTGCGGAACCGAAACTGCTTGTTTTAGATGAGCCGGAGTCTAATCTTGATTTCCGCAATCAACTGATTGTGATGAACGCAATCCGCGCTTTGCGGGACGAGTACGGCATCTCGTCAATTCTTAACACGCACTATCCTGAACATGCGCTGTCGGTCTCGGACGGAGTGATAGTACTGCACCGCGAGGGTTCCGCGCAGTTCGGAAGCGCTAAGGACATTGTCACAGAACCGGGTCTTCGCAAACTGTTCGGGGTTGATGTGCGAATCCGATGCTTTGATTGCAATAAATGCAGCTACACTGCTGTAATGCCGATTGCGCTGGCGTGAACGTTTATTGCAATCGACCTGAAGTGCGGCAATGCCTAAAAACGCAAGTGTGTAATCGTAAATAATTTGTGAATAGCAGGGATGAATATATATTCACCCCTGCTATTAGCTGTTGATTTTGATTAAATTTAACGGTAATTGCTTGTCCCTATGGCATTATTCAGCACTGCTGTGAGGAGAGAGTTTGCTTCGCCTGTTTGATTTTATTTACATCGGCGGCTTCTACTTGATACCAGCCGCGGCTGCGCATATCCTGAAATATCCCGGACTGAATACGGTGTTCGTCATCTAAGATATTAAGGAACGCGTTTTTGAGCTGCTCGCTGGCGCATTCTCCCGCAAAGGTGTTATAGGTTGCGGAAACCTGTTTCTCGCTCATAAGCGCGTCGTTGAGGATCTCGCAATCCTTGAAGTTGACCTGCTGGGTCTGAGATTGGGTTTGTTTAGCGTTCATTAGATGTCCCTCCTTTACTGCAGGAACGTCAGCAGAGTGCTGGCGTGCTGCTGATGTTTCGTGGCATAGCCGTTAAGTTCGTCTTTGATTGCCTGATCCTGAGCGAGCATAGCCATAGCCTTGTACTTTTTTACGAGAACCTGTTCCGCGTTGATGGTATCTTCCAGCGCGGTAAGCTCTTTGGAAGTTAATGTGGACATATGTTTCTCCTGTTCGTTTTTAGTTCAAAGATAGTATTAGCAAAGCGGAAAAAACTATACACGATATTCTACACAAAAAGTAAACAAGTTGTTAACGTATGTCGTGTTGGTGTTGTGAGATAACCGAAGAGCTTATACCCCAATATTGAATATTTATTTACAAATAGTTACAAACAGAAGCTTTCCTTAATGAAGCGGCGTTAATAACCGCCTTGACAAATGGTTTAAATTGTGTTATAATATAGGCGTTATGCCGGATTTGAAACAGTATATGCCTGATGAAATAAGCGCGATGTTTGCGGAAATGGAGCTTCCGCGCTATCGAGCCGAACAAGTTATCCGGCGGCTCTATGGCGCCGGAGCGTCGAGCTTTGACGAAATGACCGATTTGCCCAAAGAGCTTCGGTGTTTGCTGGCGGAACGGTTCACTTTATCCACGCCGAGCATGGTACAGAAGTTAGAGTCCTCTGACGGAACGGCAAAATACCTGTGGAGGCTGTGTGACGGAGAGGTCATTGAAAGCGCGCTGCTGCGTTATGATTACGGAAACAGTTTGTGCGTTTCTACGCAGGCGGGGTGCAGAATGGGATGCGCGTTCTGCGCGAGCGCGCCGAGAGGCTTCAGGCGAAATCTTACGGCGGGCGAGATACTCGACCAGATTTTGTTTACGCAAAGAGAGAGCGGACTTCAAATCAGCCGCGTGGATTTGATGGGTATCGGGGAACCGTTGGATAACTTTGAAAATGTTGCAAAGTTCATCAGACTTGTTAATAATCCGCTGTTTGCGCCCGGAGGGCGGAAACAGGGGTCGCCAGTCGGATTGAATATCGGGGCGCGGCATATATCGGTTTCTACTTGTGCGCCGCCCGGCGCGATCTCTAAATTTACGGAACTCGGCACACAGTGCAATCTGCTTGTCTCACTGCACGCGCCGGACGATGATACGCGCAGTAAGATAATGCCGGTTAACCGCGTTTCAGGAATCGGACAATTATTCAGCGACTGCGCGGACTATGTAAAGAGCACGGGGAGAAGAATCAGTTTTGAGTATGCGGTTATCAAGGGAGTAAACGACAGCCGGAAGCAGGCGGAACAGCTTGCAAAGCTGGTTCTGCCGATTGGCGGTCACGTTAATCTGATAAAACTTAACGCGGCTAACGGCGATTTTATTCCAGGCGACGCTCACGCATTCTGTAAAATGTTAACGGAAAAGAAGGTAAACGCTACGGTTCGCCGGACGCTCGGCGCGGATATAGACGCCGCCTGCGGACAGTTAAGGCGGTCAAGTATAGAGATAAAGGAAGGTGATTAGCACGCTGAGACTTTGGGGGTTAACGGATAAGGGCGCGGCACGTGAGGACAATCAAGACGCGTATTTTTCGGAGATGATTCCGGCTGCGGACGGCTGTGAATATGCGCTGACTGCGGTATGCGACGGAATGGGAGGCGCGTTGGGCGGTGACGTGGCGTCCGCGTTAGCGATAGAGGTGTTTGCCGAAGCAGTTAAAGAAAGGATTGGCGGAAACGCTCAGGAACTTCTTGAATACGCCATTATTGAGACGCATGCCGCAGTAGAGGAATATTCTAATACCCATCCGGATTGCGAAGGAATGGGAACGACGTTAGTGACAGCGTTAATCGCTCCGGACGGCAAAGCGACGATCGCGAATGTAGGCGACAGCCGCTGTTATCTGATTCGCCGGGCTAAAGGCAGTGCGAAAGAGACGACGGACGCGTCCATACATCAGGTTACGAAAGATCACAGCCTTGTAGAGGAGATGGTCGAGCGCGGCGAGCTTAAACGCGAAGAAGCGAGAATCCATCCGCGCCGGAATCTTATAACCCGCGCGCTTAGCGCGGAATCAGAGGGTACGCCGGACTTTTTTCAGCTTACGCTTGAAGACGGAGACGTGCTTTTGCTGTGTTCGGACGGACTTAGTAATACGCTTGACGCGCGCGAAATACTGTTTGAGATACAGTTTGGAAAGCTTGATACGGCGGCGAAACGCTGCCTTAATATTGCGTTAGAACGCGGCGCGCCCGACAACGTGACCGTGGTTATCGCCGCATTTGAAAACGGCGGCAATGAGATTGTAAAAGAAGCGGAGATTAAAGACTAATATGGATAAGCAAATCATCAATGATTCCTACGTCGGGCTGACGCTTGGCGAGCGTTATGAAATTTTAGAGCGAATCGGCTTTGGCGGAATGGCATACGTTTACAAGGCTCTTGACCACAAGCTCGGACGTAATGTCGCTATCAAGATACTCAAGGACGAGCTTGCCAGTGACGAGGAATTCCGTGAGAGGTTCAGTAATGAATCGCGCGCGGTAGCTATGCTGTCGCATACGAATATAGTCAGCATTTATGACGTAAGCGTGAACAGTGACCTTGATTATATCGTTATGGAATATGTTGACGGTTTGACATTGCGTGAGTACGTTCAGACACGCGGCGGTATGTTAGACTGGAAAGAAGCGCTTCACTTTACGGCGCAAATCGCTAAGGCGCTGGCGCACGCGCATTCACGCGGGGTAATCCACCGCGACATCAAGCCGCAGAACATAATGCTTTTAGGCGACAGTACCGTAAAGGTGATGGACTTCGGGATAGCGCAGTTGTCGGCGAACCGCAATACGCTGTCGAAGAAGACGTTAGGCAGTGTACATTATATTTCACCGGAGCAGGCGACAGGAAGCAGTACTATTGACGAACGCGCTGACATATACTCCTTAGGGGTTGTCTTATACGAGCTTCTGACAGGACACTTGCCGTTTGAGGGCGATGAGCCTATCGCGGTTGCGCTGCAGCACGTTCAGGCGGTGCCGCTGCCTCCTCGTGAGCTGAATCCGGATATTCCGCCGGCGTTAGAGCGTATCGTGCTGAAGATGATGGCGCCGGATCCAAGCGACCGTTATCAAAGCGCAACGGCGCTGTTTGAAGCTTTGGAGAATTTCCGCAGACACCCGAACGCTATTATAGCTGATGAAGAAGATTCTGACGATGCGCAGGTAACGGACGAGCCGGATGAGGATATTCCGGAAGCCGTACCTGCCCGTGTCAGTAAGAATGAACGCGGCGCGGGGAGGAGTAAAGTGAAAAAACAGGGTAAAACCAAAGCCCAAAACGACGCAATCAGGCTTGCGCGGCGCAATACTATGCTGACCGGAATATTTTTAGCGCTGATATTTATAGTCGGTATCGGGATTTTCCTTTGGAACTTCCTGCTTAAAGATATGTTTATCAGTTCTACGCAGTTGATTGAGGTACCGGACTGGACGGGGGCAAGTTATGAGGCGGTTTTCTCCAGCGAACAGTATAAAGGCTACTTCACTTTCGTGCGTAAGTTTGAGGAAAGCGAGACAATTCCGGAGGGCAATGTAATTTCACAAGTACCCGTTGCGGGACGCGAGAAAATCAAAACGAATGAACCGATTGAGGTTATACTGACTGTTTCAAGCGGTACGGCGACGGTAGAGATGCCGGATCTTTACAACGTTGAATACCGCGTTGCGGAAACGCGGCTTAAATCATTGGGGCTTAGCGTTGCAGACCCTGAATGGACTACGTCCGACACCATTGCGGAGGGTTATATAGTCAGCACATACCCTGTCGCCGGTGAAATTTGTTATCCGAACGATACGATACGGATTACGGTAAGTTCCGGACCGCTGCTTAATAATACTATGGTGCCGAACCTTATCGGTAAGACGGTGCAGGAAGCGACGGCATTGCTTGATTCGCTGAACCTTACGCTCGGCGATATTAATTCTGCGGCGAGCGCGCAAGCGGCAGGTACGATAGTTCAGCAAAGTCGGGAGGCGAACGAAGAGGTATTAGAGCGCACGAAGATCAATCTGACTATCTCTGACGGAACGCTTGCGCCGGGTTATGTTCCTCCTCCGGAGGGTACAAATACCGCTGATCCGAACGTATCACCGCTGCCCGGAGGAATTACCGAAACTACGCCAGACCCGAACGCAGTGGCTCCGCCGTATGTTGACGCTCCCGAAGGATATGAAACCGGAACCGGCAATGTAATTGATTAGTACGTTTGGATACAGGAATCATTGTCCGCGCGATAAGCGGAACTTACGACGTAAAAATTGACCGACGCCCTCTTGACGCTGACAGCGCCGGGAGCGGCGTTGTTGTGTGCAAGCCTCGCGGAGTGTTCCGTAAGCTTGGTATTACCCCGTTGGTCGGCGATAGGGTGACCATAAGCGGAACGACGATTCAGGAAGTTCTGCCGCGCCGTAATCAGTTTATCCGACCTCCGGTAGCTAACGCAGAGGTTATGGTTATGGTAGCGTCGGAGAGCATTCCGGTGACGGATACGTTCGTGCTTGACACGCTGATTGCGTTTGCGGAAACCAATTATGCGGAGCCGGTTATCGTAATCAACAAGACAGACATTGCTCCGGCTGACGAGCTTTACCGTGTATATTGTTCGGCGGGGTTTGCCGTTGTAAGAGCTTCTGTCGTTACAGGAAGAGGGGTCGCTGAGCTTTCCGCCGCGCTTAGCGGGAAAATATGCGCGTTTGCGGGCGATACCGGTGTAGGCAAGAGCAGCATAATCAACGCAATTGCCGGACTGTCCGGCGCGGACGAGATAAAACTTTCCGTAGGCGATGTGAGCAGTAAACTGGGACGCGGACGGCACACGACGCGCACTACCCAGCTTTTTGAGCTTGGCGGAGATACGATGCTGATTGATGCGGCGGGGTTCGCCGCAGTGGAGGAAATAATAATCCCGTTTGACGGGTTAGAGAACGCGTTCCGGGAGATTGCCCCGTACTCCGGCGCCTGCCGTTTTGCGGACTGCCGGCATCTGAAAGAGCCGGACTGCGCGGTTCGTGAGGCAGTAAGTTCCGGCGCGATAGCCAAAAGCCGCTATGCGAGCTATGTTCGCCTTATGGAGCTTGCGTTAGACCGCGAAGCAAATAAGTGGAAATGAAGGAAAAGGAGAGATGATTTTGATGAAGCGAAAGTTTATGTTTTCGGCGGTTGTAATTTTGATTGTTTCCGTTGGTATAATAACATTAGCAATCTACCATGAAAAAACTTATGAATACTATACAGGCGCCTTTGTTACTTCTTTTGAGTCGCCTGTAGCGCTTGTTGACGGCACAGTGATATATAATACTAATGATCCGGGAAATGACATAGATTATTCAGAAAAGGAGTACTACCGAAAATATTTTGACGGAAGAGACGATGTAAAATTAGGAACGATGTATAATTTCAGAATCAGTGCAGGATACAACGCACGTATTGATAATACTCTTTATTTTTATAGCGGAGTGGTAAATGAAACCGGAGAGATAGATAATAACTTCAATAATAACTTATACGGCATTGACTTGACAGAAAATACTATGAGGGTTGTTTATACAGATAATAATGTGAGACCTATAGTTTATGTTTATCCATATATGAATAAGGTATTGGCTTTGAAAACTATGCCGGCGGCTGATAACGCAAGCAGCAGCTTTTTGGAACTTTATGACCCCAAAACCGGAAGCATAAAAACTGTCCTGACACATACTTCAAAGTCCGCAGATAAAACAGGATCAAGAATTTTGACTTGTTTTCCGAATGATGAAAAGGTTTATACATTTGTGACAGAATACAACGCAGAAGGAGAACAAGAAGCAACTGTCAGAGTATATAATCAGGAGTTTCAATGTATACAAACTATAAGCTTTGACAAAGACCTAATGAATTATATACTCGGTTCCCGTCCGCACCAAATAGCTGTTTTCGGTGATTATATTTATTTAGATAATCTTTCGAACTATTCCTTAGTGGGGAAAATCGAAAACGATACGGTTACTCCCGTTGTACAGGCAAGAAGTTTAGAGGTTGCCGTAAACCGAGATACTGACGGGCGTATACTTAATACGCAAGTCTTTTATATTCGTTATACCAATACATATTATATTTTAGATATAGAGAAGGGGACGTTTACAGAAAAAGAATATGACCAACCTTTTGAAAACCATACACTCCTATATGCAATGGCAAACTCGGATAAAATTATAATATACTCTTGGATTTATGAACTTGACGAGAATACTGCTTATAGTCGGGAAGAAGCATCCGCTGCTCATGACGGGCGTTATGTTTTTTGTAACATCAAGTCGTTGAAATAGCAAAATATAATTGTAAGGCAACGGCGGGTATACCCCGCCGTTGTTTTAATCTTTTGTCTCTTTTTCAGCGCCGCGTTCGGATAGCTTGCGCTCGAATTTGCGCTTTCCGGAGTCCGTCGGCGGTTCGCACGGATAGTCTCCGCTGAAACAGCCCACGCAGAAGTCGCTGTTTTCTACCTCAGCTATCCTCCGCACATCCTCAATACTGAGGTAACCGAGCGAATCCACACCGAGATACTCAGCAATTTCTTCCACTGTCATTTGGTTTGCAATAAGGTTTTCACGGGTGTCAACGTCTATTCCGAAGTAGCAGGGATGCTTGAACGGAGGGCTGGATATGCGCAGGTGTATCTCCGACGAGCCGGCGAGCCGAAGCATAGAAACGACCTGCCGCATAGTATTTCCGCGCACTATGCTGTCGTCAACAAGAATGACGCGCTTGCCCTCGATAGTCGCTTTCAGCGCGCTGAGTTTAAGCGTAATGCTTCGCTGGCGCATCTCCTGCGTCGGCTGGATGAACGTCCGCGCGACATAACGGTTCTTTGTTATCCCTACGCCGTAGGGGATACCGGACGCTTCGGCGTAGCCGAGCGCCGCGTCCAGACCGCTGTCGGGGCTGCCGATGACTACGTCCGCGTCCACAGGGTGGGTTTTTGCAAGATATGCGCCGGCGCGTTTGCGCGCTATATGAACGCTCTCGCCGTCGATAACGCTGTCAGGGCGCGCTATATAGACATACTCGAATACGCACATACGCTTTTTACCGCCGGTGAAAGTGTTAATGCTGGAAATGCCCTTTGGAGTTACGACCACAATTTCGCCGGGTTCAAGGTCGCGGACGAACGTTGCTCCGACCGCGCCCAGCGCACAGCTTTCCGACGCGAAAACGACGTCGTCTCCGTGCCGACCCATACACAGCGGACGCAGTCCGTAAGGGTCGCGCGCCGCAATCATCTTACGCGGCGACATTACTACTACAGAGTACGCGCCTTTAATTTTTTTCATTGCTTCCGCAACGGCGTCCTCGATGGCGCCGACTGTCAGACGCGCGCGGGTAATCGCGTAAGCGATTACTTCTGTATCAGAAGTTGTGTGAAATATTCCGCCGTCGGACTCAAACTCATCCCGAAGTTCGTTTGCGTTCGTAAGGTTGCCGTTGTGAGCAATCGCCATAGAGCCTTTTTTGTGATGGACAATAATCGGCTGAGCGTTCATCGCTTTGGACGCGCCTGTAGTGGAATACCGCACGTGACCGACAACCATATTGCCCTCGCCAAGTTCCGCAATATCACGCGGAGTAAAGACCTCTGACACGAGTCCGAGTTCTTTGCGCACGGTCATAACGCCGTCGTTGCTGACGCAGATTCCGCAGCTTTCCTGTCCGCGGTGCTGCAGAGCGAACAATGCCGAGTAGGCGTACGCGGCAAGGTGAGCATTTGTGTCCTTGCAAAAGTAACCGAAAACGCCGCATTCGTCGTGCGGCTTGTCATCGTAAAAATCAACCATATTAAGCTCCCGCTATCTTAATGACCTAATTATATACCCGTTGGGTGCGATTGTCAATATGCGCTTATAGAAACCGCTAAGAAAATATGAACAGATATTTGATCAAAACGCACAAAAAAAACAGAGAGGGGTATTTTTGTGTATATGTTTCACAAAAATGTTTTTATCTATTGACAGATGGGAAAAAGTGTATTATATTGTAAACATAGGAAAGATTGCAATCACCTAAATAAATTTTTAGGAGAAACGTACAATGGCTAAGACAAAAAAGCGTATCATAAGCATTTTTCTCGTGTTGGCTATAGCTCTGACGTTTACGGTTAACGCTATGGCGGGAAGCGGAACCGCATTCTCGGTACCCAAAAACACTTCAAAATTATTGGCAAACGAAAATGTCAATTCTACAAAATGCGGCGTGTCTGTTAATATTAGCGCTAACTATTACAGCGGTCCGGGTTATGCTTTCCTTATACCATACGTAAAAGTGGGAACACAAGAGTATGGCGGAGGGTCTGTTATTACCGGAGGTCAGTTGTTCTATACGGGTGTTGGGTCAGGAACTAACAAAATTTATGTTGAAAACGGCACTATGAACAGTACACATATTGATTTTACAACAGGGACACTTGGAGTGTGATAAGTATAAACGCTTGGGGCGGATTACCGCCCTAAGCGTTCGTTTTTAGGAGTGACAGGATATGATACGCGTTAAGCAGATATACTTTTTAATAGTTGCTTTAGGTTTATTAAGTTTTGCCGGTTGCGCAAATGAAAGCATATCTTCCGGCAGCAGCAGCGTAGATTTATCTGCCCAATATGCCGACGGAGCATATTACTCAGAAACGGTTTGTGATTTGTCTGATTATGGAGTTATTCTTATCTCCGATTTGTGGAACGATAAGATTTATTTTGTTTCTGATGATAGACTATATTTTTACAGCTTTGAAACAGAAGTGGTGTCGGCTATTGATTATTCGGTACAGAGCGGTTTTCATATTGCCGCTATAAAAAGTAAGGATAATCGGTTATCTGTTGCCGAAGTCAATCAGAAATCTTTAGTTGTAAAAAGCATTGATGAAAATGGAGGGGATATAAAAGAAATAGCAGCTTACGATAATCTTTATGATCCTGTGAATATCAAGATTGACAGCGAAAATAGAATATTCTTCATATCGAATAATAAACTTTATTTTATAAATGAAAACGGTGAACAATATGATATAAAAGTTGATTCACCGGTATATCAGCTAATAACTGACAGTACAGGAAAAGTCTGCGCTTTGATATGGAAAAATAACGCTTTTCACATTACAAGCGTTAATGCTGCACAGGGTCGTTTGGACGCTTCAATTGTAATGCCTGGCGTAAAGTTAAACTACGCCTGCTTTGACGGCGACAGCGCTATGGAAACGTACTTTTTAAGCGGAAGCGACCTTTACGGAGTAAACTTAACAAAGGGTGAGATATACAATATTTTGGATTTCACGAAAGCTGATGTACCGGCTCAAAATATAAGTAGTGTTTTTTGCAGAACCGGAGATGTAATTTGCGTTGTAGTTTATCCGAGTTTTGGCAAATCGGAAATTGTGCGAATTGCTGATACCCCAAGGATATTGCAAAAAGAAAAAACAGTTCTTACGCTCGCGTTGTTCAGCGGATGGGACGGAGCGTTTATGATACACGTAGCGGAATTCAACCGAAGCAATCCGGATTACAGAATTGAGGTTGAGCGATACGACCAGACCGTTACGCATTATCAGTACGGATATGCCGACGATGATTCCGGAATACAGAGATTTATGCTTGACGTTACTGCCGGAAAGATACCGGATATTATTGACGTTTCGACCTTACCGGCGGAGAGATTAGCTCAAAAGGGGTTGTTTGAAGATTTGTATCCTATGATGGATGCAGACGCTGAAATAAACCGGTCGGTTATCTATCCGAGTATTCTGAAAGCTTTGGAAATAGACGGTCAACTGTACACTACTATGAGTAAATTTCAATTACCGGCTTCATACGGAAGAAAGGAGCTTATTGGCTCAATAAAAGATTGGACAGTTGAAGAAGCTATCAATCTTGTAAAGAATAAGACCGTAAAGTATATTTACAACATTCCTGCTAAATATTTTCTTACAACAGATTTCTGCCCTACTTACGCTAATCAGTTTGTAAATTGGGAAAACGGCGATTGTACATTTGACAGTCCGGAGTTTATTTCATTGTTGAAAATGTTAAAGTATCTTCCGGCTGACTGGGACTATAGCGAAAACACAAACGATTATCTGCTCAGCGGAATTGGATTGGCTAACCGTTCCTCGTTTATCTCCGAAGAAGACGCACCCGACATAGCAGAGCCGTTTTATGACGAATATATTTTCAGGGAACTGCCGGGTACAGACTACGGACTTGGAATGATTTTTGACGATTCGCCTCAGTTGGCTATTTCCTCAGCTTGTAAAGACAAAACTGCCGCTTGGGAATTTGTACGCACAATGTTTTCAGAAAGTTATCAGGAGCAGAGTTCCGTTACGCTGTTTAGTACAAATATCCGGGTACAAACTAAAAGCATAAATGACAGAATTGCCGCTCTGCAAGAAGCCGGCATAGATTCCGGGTACATTATGCCGCGTTTTGAAAAGATAATGAATGTCTTGGAGAATTCCCGTAAGATTTACCGTATTGACTATGCCCTTTACGACATTATCGTAGAAGAGGCGCTTGGGTATCTTGCCGGCGATAAGACGGCGGCGGAGATAGCGGCGGTGATTCAGTCCCGCGCAAGTCTATATGTGGCGGA
>JAITQY010000123.1 GCA_031288675.1 Oscillospiraceae bacterium
AACGCTTACGCCGTATAGCGGCTCAACGGTAATGCTCTCTACCACTCCTGCGGCAACGCACCGTATCTTCTCGCCTAAGGGAGCGGCAACGTCAATGCCTTTGTGCGTTCGCCAGTCGCGCATAGTCCGGTCATACGTCAGCGACTCCACGGAGTGCGGACGCTCTATAGAACCGTTGACCGGCCAAATAAATGCCGTCGGTATAGCGGAGGTCTTTTTCGCCGGTTCCTCTGCAGGTTCCGGAGAAGGTTCAGGGGTTGCCTCAGCCGCAACCGGATTTGGTTCCGCTATCACCGGTTCCTCCGGAATATACGGATCCGGTTCAATAACCGGAATCGGCTCCGGTTCCGGCAGCGTTATAGTCGGAATATTGTTTAACGTGTCTTCAAGGGCGGCTTCTAAGTCCTGTCCTGCTTTGCGGGTCGAAATATTCAGCGTCCACGCGGCGACGCCTACTACCGCTACACAGAGGAACAGGACTATGTAGAAGCCCTTACCCTCCACAAATTTTACGAAGCGTTCCGCAACGCCCCGTTTTCTATCGCCGTTCATTTTCTACCTCCTGATCGGTGTTATATAGGAAGTATTTCCAATGACAACGGCGTTTATACACTGCCGTAAAACAATCGTGAACTTTCTGTTACGCCGCTTGACTTTCGTCTCATCTTGTGGTATAATACTTTTATAAAAATCAGAATTGGAATAATCACACGTGATCATTACTTATTCTAAACAAGCTGTAAAAACATTGGAACGTATAGATACCATATCAAAGAAAAGAATAAAGCAAGCTATTGAGGATATGCCTAAAGGCGATATAAAAAAGTTAAAGGGGCATACAAAACTCTACAGGTTGCGCGTAGGCGATTGGCGTATAGTATTTTCATTACCGGATAATCAACAACACTAATTGAAAAAATTGCCGCAAGGGGAGATATTTACAAAGAGGTATAGTTATGAATTCTGTAAAGACACAAGCGTTTAATGCTTTCGATTTATTGACGGAGCGTGAGCAGTTTTTAGTTTTTGAGCTTATCAAAAGTCTTGCTCCGGATGACATAGCAACGGCGGACGATATTGCCGCTCACGATGCCGCTATAGAAGATTACGCCCGCGGCGAATGTGTTAGTCATGAAGATATTAACTGGGATTAGACACTGCCGAATCCAAAATTAACCCTACGAAATCTATATTAACAGTTTTCAAATTTGTATTTAATTACAGGATATTACGCCCGCTGGCAGATGACGATGAGAAGTTAAAGGAGAGTTATTGTGAGGAAAAACCTGCACGCTAAAATCAAAGAATCACTTGCCGCTGTTCTGCCTGTAACTTTAATTGTCCTGATTTTAAGCGTCTCGCTTGTTCCAATGACGGGCGAGATGGTTTTTATGTTTCTTCTCGGAACCGCGCTCCTGATTGCCGGCATCGGACTGTTCACGCTCGGCGCTGACACTTCAATGATACTTATGGGCGAAAAAATCGGAGCCGGCATCACAAAATCTCGAAAGCTGCTTTTGATTATCGTCTCCTGCCTGATTATCGGAATCTTCATAACTATAGCTGAACCTGATTTGCGCGTACTTGCGGAGCAAGCGCCTATCGTCGAAAACACCGTACTCATTATCAGCGTCGCGGTCGGAGTAGGCGTGTTTCTACTGATTGCGTTCCTGCGAATCTTCTTTCAAATCAAGCTGTCACGTTTGCTGATTATCTTTTATATAATCGTATTCGCGCTTGCTCTCTCACCGCTTATTCCAAGCGCATTTATTCCCGTCGCGTTCGACAGCGGTGGGGTCACCACCGGACCTATTACAGTTCCGTTTATTCTGTCGCTCGGTATCGGGCTTGCCAAAATCCGCGGTGACAAATCTTCGGAAGAGGACACATTCGGGCTTGTCGCGCTGTGTTCTATCGGACCTATCCTTACAGTACTAATTCTCGGCGCTGTAAGCGGAAATCACAGCGTATCCGCAGGTCTTGCCTCTATAAGCGATTATCCTGACGTAAGGATGGTATTCCGCGAATTTCTCGGCGCTTTCCCTCACTACTTAAAAGAGGTCGTATTTGCGCTTCTGCCTATTGTCGCGGTCTGCGCCGCGTTCCGGCTGATTATTTTCAAACTTACCAAACAACAAACGTTAGAAGTCATTATCGGCTTTGCGTTTACGTTCATCGGTTTGGTACTGTTCCTTACAGGCGTGAATATTGGATTTATGCCTGTCGGTATCCATCTTGGGCGCGCGCTTGCCGAAAGTAATTTAAGGTGGCTGCTGGTGCCGCTCGGCGCTCTTATCGGCTATTTCATCGTCTCCGCCGAACCCGCCGTACACGTCCTGAAGCAACAGGTTCAGGATGTAACGCAAGGTAAAATCAGCGGCAAGTCGCTTGGTCTTGCTCTCTCAATCGGTGTAGCCGCGTCAGTCGGGATAGCTATGCTGCGTATTCTCGCCGGAATCGACCTCATATGGTTCATCGTACCGGGTTACTTATTCTCACTCATAATGACGTTCTTTGTGCCGGGCGTATTCACCGCGATAGCGTTCGACAGCGGCGGAGTAGCGTCGGGACCTATGACCGCTACATTTCTGCTTCCGTTCGCTATGGGCGCGTGCGCCGGGGTCGGTGGTGATATGGCGCGGGATGCGTTCGGCATAGTAGCTATGGTCGCTATGACGCCGCTTATCACAATCCAACTGCTCGGTCTCACCGCGCGTCTGTCACGCAAAAAACAAACCGTTATCGGTTTGGAAGCTCTTGACGAACTACTGGATGTTTCGGGGGTATTTTAATGAAAGTAATTACGGCTATTTCAGACTATGATAAGCTCGGCAAACTTGAAGACGTCTTCACCAGAGAAGGCACGAATTTCCGTTTCTCTTTTCCCGGTTTCGGCTCCGCCGAGAGCGCAGTTCTCGAGCTTCTCGGGCTTGGTGAGAACCGCAAAGTAATCCTTATGGGCATAGCGCATGACGACGGTGTTCAGCGCATATACCGCCGCTTGGAACACGATATGAACTTCCTGCGCGCCGGAAGCGGAATCGCTTTCGCTATCCCACTCAGCTCCGCAAGCAGGGCTATACTCAAAATGACCGCTAACTCAACAACTACGGAGGTTAACACTATGTCGGAACACACTTGGGAACTCGTGATAGTAATATCCAACCGCGGCACCTATGAAACCGTAAAAAAAGCCGCCGACCTCGCCGGAGCAAGGGGCGGCACGCTTATTCAAGGTCTTGGTACCGGAGCTAAGGAAGCCGAAAAATTTCTCGGCATCAGTATTCAGCCGGAAAAGGATATTTTCCTGATAGTCTGCCCCAAAGTGCAGTCCGGCAAAATAATGAGCGCTATTCTTGAAGAAACGGGATTATCAAAAGAGGGCAGCGGCATCTGCTTCAGCATCCCCGTTGACAGCACTCTCGGACTATCTGCGGTCGCTTCCGCTCCCGAAGATTCTTCCGCTGAACCGGAAGAATTGACCTACAGCGAGTGACATTCACCCGACCGTCTCGCAAGCAAAAACACGGTCAAAAGCTGCAAAACCTTACTAACAAATATTATTTTTACAGCGTTCCTCTGGCTTGACCGTTTGCGTCGTGTTCGTTCAGCATCAAGCTGTACCGCTGCGTTGTAAACTGAAGTACGCAAAAACCGGGGTCTTCCGGACCGCTGAAGTAATATCCCATTCCATCAAACCACATTTCTTTTTTCGCTGCAATATCGGTTAGTATTTCAATAGTGCCTACCAGTGTAATGTTGTATTGTTCGTCTTCAGAATTGAAACAAACGCTGGCATGGTTGCACTTTTCAATACGCTTAACCCAGTTGCTTCCTGTCCCGGTGCAAAAGGTTATACGTTTTATACCGTCTATCTTTGAAGGCGAAATAGTGGCAGCTGTGGGATAACCATCGGCGTCAATCAATGCCAAAACGCAGCACTCCAGGCATCCTTGCTCAAATCGCACTCTATTTGCTAAAATTTTTTCCGCTTGGGCAATGATCGCTTCGTTCATTCGTCGAATTCTCCTTCTTCCGGCGTGTAGGCGCCGCATATTTCGATAATATTGTCGTCCGGATCGTGGAGTTGGAAGGAGTAGTACGGAGTAGTATTAAAAAGATAGCTCACGTTATTGAGGTTCGTTCCTATTCCGAGTTCCGCTATGCGAGCGTGTTCGGCACGTAAATCATCAGCCCAAAAGTTCAGCACGAATTTATGAGTATTCGGCGCATTGGCAATCACCGCAAGACTGTCTGCTTCCATCTTTTGAGCGGTCTCTGAATCTTTACCGTCCTTGATTATCGTCTTGCCGGGATTCTCGGCATCGAATAATCCGTTCATAATTGAGATACATTGTCCGTCAAATTCAAACATTGCAAAACGCTCCATGTTTTTACCGCTGACGGGCATTTGCAGGAGCTTTTCATAAAAATCTATTGATTTAGCGAAGTCGCGAACAACGAGGTAAATAGAACCCAAGTGAATTGTACGTCCGTTTTCCATATTCTCAATCATTTTCTATACACGGCAGCCAACGGCTACACGCCGTTTAGCTCCAAGTCAGACAGGCACTCTCGGGCAGTCACGCAAGCCTCACATTTGCAGACCTTGCCGTTTGCAAGCCACCCCTTCTCCCAGCGAGTACCGGTGAAATCAACGTCCAGCCCCTCCGTTAGCGCGGCTTTCAGCTCCGGCAGCGCGCTTAGCTTGTCCTCAAGCGTCAGCCACTTTTCGGCATAGGCAAGCAGCGGACGGCTAACCAAGCCCGGGTGTTCGGCTTCAAGCCCAACCAACCGCCGAACAGTGAGAACCAGATTACCCTTTATGCCGTCGTTGACCGAGAGCAGCCAGTGAACGCCATACTTGTCGGTCACTTGCGCCATCAGCGACGTCCAATGCGCGTCCGTGATAGTTTCTTCACCCGTACCGCCCTGTGTCAGCAGGTCGTATGCTTTCGTACAGTCGGCTACCGAAGCAAACTGAACGCAGCAATCTTTAGGCGGCGCATGATTGTCGCCGGGTCTTACCAATATATCCGCGCCGTTAATCGAAATGGAGATATACGGGTCGCCGTTGGGCAACCGTGTGTCATCTGTAACAACTGCGCCGAACGCCTCACAGTACAGCGCCGCCGCGCCGATCGGATCGCTAACATGGCACATCGTGTAAAAACGAGGGTATATTCTGCTCATATGCGTTGCCTCCTGCAAAATAAAGTTAATTACAGCACGTGATTATTTTCATAATAACACATTTTTCGCGGATTTGCAAGCATAAATTTTGCTCGTCTGCACATATCACTGAAATTTCGCAAAATCTTAATTACCCCCTATCAATACGGCACACAAATTCGGACTTGGCGGAACGTGCGGTACTTCCTTGAAAGAGTTTCTGTAAATGAAAGCATATCGACGGTAAGGGATTATTCATTTTCTCCGCCGGTTTTTATGCCTTTTGACACAGGCAGAACGGATGCCCCACAGGGTCAAGCATTACAACATAATGCTCCGGCTTGTACTGTGTTTCGCTCCGCTTTGCTCCGAGGGCTATTGCCTCGTCTACCGCGGACATTAAGTCATCCACTTGAAAGTTAAAGTGCATTTGCTTTTGTTGACGCCCGGGTTCTTCCGGCCAAACAGGCGGAACATACTCAAAATCGGCTTGCATAAAATGAACAACCATACCGTTATCAGCAACCAACACCGTCCAATGGAAATCAGTATCCCACTCAGTCAGTTGCGCGTAAAACTCACGCAATTCTCTTGTATCGGGACAATCAATATTGATTGAGGCGCACGGAATTTCGGGATACCCTCTCAACTCGTAATACAAGTCAAATTCAGATTTCTCGGCACTGCGCTTACATAAGCAAAACGGGTGTCCGGCGGGGTCAAGCATAGTGACGCAATCGCTGTCGCCGTACTGTATATCGGTCTTAGTCGCGCCAAGCCGTATAGCGTTTTCGATTGCAGATGACATATCATTTACCATAAAGTCAAAGTGCATCTGTTTTTGCTCTTTTCCGTCCTCCTCCGGCCAGGTAGGCTGACAATGCTCACACTCCGGTTCCACAAACAAAGCTACAAGCCCGTATTCGCCAATTACAGCAGGACAGCCATACATCTTGCATTTTTCCCAACCGAGCATATCGGCGTAGAAGTCGCGTAATTTTTCAGGTTCGGCGCAGTCGATGGTGATGTCGCCGATATTCATCTTAGGTGCTTCGTAATTTTTGTCCATTTTATTTTGTTTCCTTAGCCGTAAACATTTTTTACAACAAGCCATTTTCATAAAGCACTTTTGCTTCTTCCCAGTATTGAGGGTATTTATCCGGAATAAAGGTATAGTTGGGATGCGTGTGATTATTGAAAAGATTGTCGTTCTTTATGCTCCGATAAATTATTCCGCGAATTATATCGTGGCGGTAAGAGCGCAAGCTCTCAAACCGTTCATAAACAAACTTACCTTGTTCCGCATAACTTATAATGTGTTCGTATACGTCTTCAACGAACTCTGCCGAAACAACCGGAACCGGATCAGCGGAGGTAGCCGTCGTACACACTCCGGTCTTGTCATTATATTGATAATCACCTTCACATTTATAAATCCAACCGCAGAGCCCCTTGTAGAAGTATTCCAGCGCACCGCTGAACATCTCTTGAAAGACGAGTGTGCCGTCCGGTCGAATATCCAGCATAGGTGATTTTATTGGGTACTTCCCCGTGTTCCAGATATAATGAGCCGCGAGCTGTCTGCTTGAAGTCATATAAACAAGCGGTTCTTTGAGGTTCGACCCCGACTTGGCGAACGGTATCAATTCTTTCAAGCCGCCAACTGAGCTTCCGTGATAAAAAGTCATATCCTAAACACCTCGCTGTAAATCATAGTGTTTCATGGTCTTTCAACGTTTATCCTTGCGTAAACAGCTTGCACGGCACGGACAGAAACACGTCGCTATTGACCTTGAACCCCAGTTTTTTATAATAACCCGATATTCCCTCCGTCGTCTGCACAAGCCACTCCGAGTTCGGAAAATGTATAACACAACGCGACACAAGCTCTTTGCCGATACCCTTACCTTGATATTCCGGCAGCACAAGCAAATCGTATATTATTGACCGGAACATCGTATCGCTCAAAACCCGCACCGCGCCTACCAAACGTTCGCCCTCCCACGCCGAAACAACAAGCGTTGAGTTTATCCACGGAATCCGGTAGCCATAGGCTATCCTCTCAGATGTTTCTCCACTATCCGCCCAACCTACGGACACAAACAATCGATACAGCTGCTTCGGTGGCAAGTCTTTTCTTGTATCGTCAAAAATAATACCGTTCATAATATTGAATCTCCGCAGTTAATATCAAACGGCGCAATGAGTAACTTTTGAATATCCTTGACATAATTGTTAAAGAACCATTTTGTCGCTTTACCATAACTTTCTTTGCTGTCAAATTCCCAATAGGAATAATACTTGACGCATTTAACAATCTTCGTAAGTTCTCGCGGCGGGTCGCCTAACTCTACCCTGTCTATGGTGAAAAATCGCTTCATATATTTCAAGCTGATAACGCCGTTTCGGTTTCGTTGTTCATCAGCAATGGAAGCAATTAAGCTTTCAAACTCGGACAGCTTGTCCGGCTTCACTTGAAACAGCTTAATTTCTGAAAAAGTGTGTCCCATATTTATCCTCTCAATACGCCCCATCGCTTATTTTGAACGCTCCAAAATCAATTCAAGCAGTTGCCCGTCCTACCCTCGAAAAATTCTGGTTCGCTTCAGAGATTGACACAAGGTTTTCAACGTTAATATTCATATCAGTACCTCCGTAGAGTATAATAACATATCAGTAGGATAAAATCAACCTAAAAATGCGTCATTCATAAAAACTTTACAATCAGCTGTCGAAAATCTTTAATTTACCCATTATCAATACGGCACACAGGGGCGCGCAATGCGCGTCCCTGATTAAAATACGAGATGTCAATTGCGAAAATTCATAATTTATTTACGTTTACATCTTGACTTTTAATTTGCTTTGTGATATAATGTTCACACATCAAAATCTTAAAGCGTATCATCCGTGTGAAAACCTCATCTCAGGCTCTATCCTGTTTCGGTATATTTGCTCCCGATAGTCCTTTCCTCCAGGAACCCCTATCGCGTCCGCGCGGCAATGCTGACAGTGCCGGAACACCGTAATATACCGCTCCGCGTCTCTCCTTGCTTCGTCCGTTTCATTGCACGACGGCGGCAGTAAATCCGCCATATTGTACTGAGGCATCAGCGGAATGATATTGTAGATTTGCGCGCCTGCTTCAGCAACCGCTTTCGCAATGTCTCCTATATGGTCATCGTTAAGCTCCGGAATAAGCACCGTATTCACCTTTACCGTAATTCCGGCTTCTGCGGCTTTCCTGATCCCCTCAAGCTGATTTGCGATAAGTTTCTCCGCGCCCTCAATGCCGCTCATAATTTTACCGTGATAGTGCATGCGTCCGCAAATGTATTGAAGTGTTTCCGGATAAATATCGTTCACCGTAACCGTAAGCGTTTCAACGCCTGCCGCGATTACCTCGTCAGCTTTATCCGGCAAAAGCAGTCCGTTAGTACTCATACACTTTATCAGATGAGGAAACGCCTCCCCTATCAGCCGGAACGTCTCCAAAGCATACGGAGTTGCAAGCGTATCTCCGGGACCCGCGATACCCGCGACTGTTATCTCCGGAGCTAACTCCAATGCCTGCCTAACGACCTCTAACGCCTCCTCAGGGCTAATCACCTGCCCCGTTACGCCCGGACGCTTTTCCGTCCTGTTTACAGCGCGGTCACAGAACTGACACTCTATATTGCATCCCGAACTTACCGGCAAATGTATCCGCCCCTTATTGTTCGGCTTACCTCCGACCGCAAAACACGGATGCGCCGACTGTAAGTTTCTGCCGCGGACAAAGCCGATTTCGCTCCGCACCGCGTCTTTCTCCGCAGCCCTGTCTCTAAACGCTTTAACCTCGTTAACCATCATTTATACCTCCTAAAACCCTACAGGTTATTAAACAAATCCTCCACTAATGTTAAACATCCTCGGTATCCTGCATATGTACGGCTGATTACAAGCCTGTCGGACATCGGGAACGCCATTACATGCAACTGAACGCCCATTTCACGCGCAATTTCGTCCTCCAGCGAGCTTCCTACCAACAATGTAAAGTCATAGCTTTTTATCTTCTGCCGAATCTCATAATGATCCGACAGAAATGACACCTCCGGAGGGCGCGCGTACTCCAGCTTCGTCAGCGCGTCAGTGATGAGCGTCTTGTCGCTGCCGCTCCAAATCGGTTCAGTTACAATCACCGCGACCGGCGTAAATCCGTAATCGTCAGCAAGGAAGCGTGTTATGCCTATAGCCGTTCCCGCGTCAGCCGCAACCACAAATCTTTTCCAGCTAAGCGCGCCGATTATGCTCTCGAAGTAATTATACACATACTTCTCTTCGGACTTCACGACGCTCTCAATCACCGCTTGGTCGAGTTTCAGCGCTGCGCCTACCCGCCGCACGAACTCAGTTGTCTGCGTCGCGCCTATCGGAACTCCGTTAAAACGCACGGACGGCACGTCAAACTTCTCGTAAAACTTCTTCGCCGCGCCTTTCAGCAGATACGGACTTACAATAATATTGAGTACCGCCGCGCCCGCCATCCGCACCGTTTCTATATCCTGATCGCCGGTAAAGAACGTATTAACCCGCAATCCGAGCTTCCTCAATATTCTTGACAGCTCTTCCAGCGTACCCGACCAATGAGGATCGTGATACGGTATAACTCCTAACAGGTTGACAAGGTTCGGCTGCTTCTCCGCGGTTGGTTCTATAATATAATCAATAAACGTATCCCATGCCGTTTCAAACCCAAGCAGACTGTCTCCGGCAAATCCAGGCGTAGTCACCGGATATACAGGCAATCCGCGCTTACGGTAGTCCTCTGTCACTGCCGCCACATCATCGCCGATTATCCCTGCCGTACAACCGGTAAGCACAAAATACGCGTCCGCGTCGATTATCTCAAGTGCTCCATCTATCTCGTCCCGCAGTTTTTTCTCTCCGCCGAACACCACCTCCCGTTCCAGCATATTGGAACACGGCGATGATACGCTCGACAGGTAATACG
>JAITQY010000142.1 GCA_031288675.1 Oscillospiraceae bacterium
GTATTATAGCACAAAATTTCTGATTTGTCAAGCACTTTTTGTGTTTTGAAGTAAATTATTTGTGAACAACTGCTAAAATTATACGGTAAATCTAATTCACATACGTAGCAGCATCGGCAGACAGTGAGCGTATACTATTGCAGTCAATAGTGTAATTACAAGTTAGATACGTAAAATAGAATTTTTTATAATATTAGAATTAACTCCGGAGGGGTATTATTATGGATAAAAAAGAAATCAGCGGACGTATGGACAAGACTCTTGGCGCGCTGCAAGCGGAATTTGCGACGGTCAGGGCAGGACGCGCTAATCCCGGCGTGCTTGAGTCAATCAGCGTTGACTATTACGGAACAGCGACGCCAATCAGCCAAATCGCTACGATTGCCGTACCTGATCCGAGAACAATCTCTATTCAGCCCTGGGAAAGCAATTTGCTCAAGGAAATAGAGCGGTCGATTCAAGCAAGCGATCTTGGCATCAATCCCACAAATGACGGCAAGGTTATACGGCTTGCGTTTCCTCCGCTTACAGAGGAGCGGCGCAAAGAGCTTGTCAAACAGGTAAAGGGCTATGAGGAGAACGGCAAAGTTGCCATCCGCAATATTCGCCGTGATTATTCCGAAAAATTCAAAGCGCAAAAGAAGAAGTCCGAAATCACTGAGGACGACCTCAAAGATTACGAAAAGGATCTGCAGAAGCTTACCGACGATTATATCAAGAAGATTGAGGATTTGACCTCCGCGAAAGAGAAAGAACTGTATGCCATCTAAGGCGGAACCATTGGCTGTAAAACACTTAGCGATAATAATGGACGGTAACGGACGCTGGGCAAAGGCGCGTGGTTTGCCGCGCGTTGCCGGACACAAACAGGGCGCAGAAACCTTCCGCGAGATAGCTTATCATTGCAGAGACGCCGGCTTGGAGTATCTTACGGTGTATGCGTTCTCCACAGAGAACTGGAAGCGCGGAGAATTTGAGGTCGGCGCAATCTTACGCTTATTAGAGGATTACCTTGAAGAAGCAATTGAAAAGATGGTGCGCGAGGGAATAAGACTAAAAGTAATCGGCGATTTGGCTCCGCTATCAGAGCGCGCTAAAGCGTTGATTGCGAAAACAGAGGAACTATCATCAAAGCTGAGCGGTTTTCAGGTGAATTTGTGCGTAAACTACGGAGGACGCAACGAAATCATTCGTGCGGCGCGGCTTAGCGCGGAAAGCGGCAAGGCGTTTGAGGACTGCCTTGATACGGCAGGAATTCCTGACCCGGATTTGCTTATCCGACCCGGCGGAGAGAAACGATTAAGTAACTTCTTGCTGTGGCAGTGCGCGTATACTGAACTGTCCTTCACGGACAAGTTCTGGCCGGACATTACGGGCGCGGACATTGACGCCGCAATCAAGGAGTTTTGCTGCCGCTCACGGCGGTTTGGGGGAATATAATGAACACAAAGCTGATGCGTATAAACGAGGATATTCAGCGGGAGATGTCAGTGCTTCTGCGCGACGTGAAAGACCCGCGCCTAAGCGGCGCTCTGCTTAGCTGCGTCCGGTGCGAGGCAACGGGCGATTTGAAGCATTGTAAGGTGCATATCAGCGTACTTGGTCACGCAGAACCTAAGGAGCTTCGCAGAGGGTTCAAGAGCGCGCAAGGGTTTTTTCGTTCCGGTATCAGCCGCTTGCTTAACCTGCGGAATACTCCGGAACTGACATTCGTATTTGACGATTCAATAGAGCATAGTGTGAAGATAAATAGTATTTTGAAAGATTTGAGCGGTTCAGAGAATGGAACAACAGACAGCAGTGATGATAACGGTTGAGGACGCGGCGGGCTTTCTCGCCGCGCACGATAATTATCTTATAATAACCCACAAGCAGCCGGACGGCGACACATTAGGATGCGCAGCCGGTCTTTGCGCCGGGTTGCGAGGATTAGGCAAGCAGGCAAACATTCTGAAGAACCCTCAGACTACGCGCTCATATACCGCGCTAACCGCGCCATATGAAGTTTATACAGAAGACTTGCGAGGGTATACTCTCGTTGCAGTGGATGTTCCGGCAAAGGCGAACGCTCAGGTAAATTTCCCGTACAAGGAAAACAATATCAAATTGCTTGTCGATCATCACAGCGGTCATCCGGGGTTTGCGGAGAGAAACCTGATAATGCCGCATTTAGCAAGCTGCGGCGAGGTCGTGTTTCTCATTTTGAAATCGCTGAACGCGGAAATCACTCCGGAAATCGCTAACGCGCTGTATACAGCGGTTTCAACTGATACGGGATGCTTCCGGTATAAAAACACTACTGCGGAAACGCTTGCGGCGGCGGCGGAGTTGGTTGCTTTCGGCGCGGAAAACGGGCGGATAAACTATGAACTGTTTACGGTCAAACGGCTAAGCAGAATCAGGCTTGAAGCGGCGGTGATTGCCGGCTTAGAGTTTTACGGCGGCGGAGAGGTCGCGGTCGCGTCTATTACTCCGGCAATGATAGCGGCGGCAGACGCGGACGAGGCGGATATGGAGGACCTTGCAAACATAGCGCTTATGCCTTCAGGCGTGGAGACAGCGGTCACGCTGCGCGAGATGTCCGAAGGAGTTACGAAGCTCAGTGTTCGGACAGCGAATAAGCCTAACGCGGCTGATATTTGCCGGCAGCTTGGCGGCGGCGGTCACGGAATGGCGGCGGGCGCTAATATTAAAGCTCCGCTTAGTGAAGCAAAAAAGATGACGCTTGAGGCGGTTAGTATAAATTAACTGCACAAGTTATCTGCAATAATATGTTATCTTACAAGAATCATCTGATACACGGTCTCGCCGGAAGGAAGCCGTTTGAGCGCGTGTTCCAGCAAGCCGCTTTCGATAGAGATAAAGTATTCGTGAACGTACATCAGACCGTTGAAACGGACGCGTATATACGGTACGCCGTCAAGCGTAACATAATCCGCAGACCGTATTTCGTCAACAGAAACATCTAAAACGCTCTCATACGCAGGTATTCGCGAGAGCAGATCGATTTCAGAAACAGTTTTTCCGGCAATATCAATTTGTTCGTCATTAACGGTCAGCGTAGTTTCCGAAAGGGTTACGCTGACCGTTTCGGTACGGCTTCCGTCGTTCCAGTAGAGGATGACCTCATAGGTGCGCAAGTAGCTCTCAGGGCGCGAAATCGACGCAATTACATCCTGTACGTTTTGCGGAGTAAGTTTCACCAGTCCCTCCAGCGCCGCGTCTTCAAACGGTTCTGCCGAAGGGATAGGGCGAACGTTAAGGATGTTCGGATCGCCGCGGGTTTCTATAGGCCAGAACAGCCACACAATAAACGCGACTATACCTGTTACCGGCAATATAATCCACAGAAGAGTATTACGGCTCATTTGGTTTGTCCGCAGAATCAGGTTTTTCCGGTGCAGACGCCGCGTCACGGTCGGTATGCGGCTTTTTGAAAATCTTTACGGCGACTACCGCCGCGACAAGCAGAACCAATGCGAGTAGAAACGCTTTTACTCCGCCGTCGGTAGTCATTACGACAGCAAGCAGTCCAAGTACCGCGCTCGCCCAATAGCAAACCGCAACAGCCTGTTTCTGCGTCAATCCCATATCAATCAGGCGGTGGTGAAGATGTCCCCTGTCTCCGTCCCACGGCTTCATTCCCTTAGCGAGACGGCGGAATACCGCAAATGTCTCGTCGAAAATCGTGATAGCGAGAATCAGGAACGGAACTACAAAGCTTACGATTGCATAAAATTTGAATACGCCGAGTACGGACATTGCAGCGAGAACGTATCCGAGCGTCAACGCGCCGGAATCGCCCATAAACAGCTTTGACGGATTCATATTGAACGGCATAAAACCGAGACAGGCTCCGCACAGCGCCGCCATAATCAGCGCGGAGTTGCCATCCGCAACTATAAGCGCGGTGACGACCATAGTTGCGCTGGAGATTCCCGAAACGCCTACAGCGAGACCGTCTAATCCGTCGATAAAGTT
The DNA here is from genome assembly GCA_031288675.1 of Oscillospiraceae bacterium. Taxonomy (GTDB): domain Bacteria; phylum Bacillota; class Clostridia; order Oscillospirales; family Oscillospiraceae; genus JAISJH01. The sequence continues at coordinate 3,982 of JAITQY010000142.1, forward strand.
GACGGAGTTAGTCACGGCGAGAATCCAAATTATCGTACACGGAACCGCAAATATACCGAGCTCAATAAACTGCGCGCTTGAATGGCTGAACAGCGCGAAAGGGTTGGACATACGCTCCACGACCACTCCGCCCCAGAATACGGCTATACTTGCCGCGCCGAGCTGCGCAATTCCTTTTATCCACCATTTCAAGTCTATGATGTCATCAATCGCGCCGGTAATTACGATAATAACCAGTCCGATAAGAATACTCTGCACCTGACGGTTTAGTTCAGCAAACAGCACTACACTGACTACAAATCCGAGAAAAATCGCCAGCCCTCCAATACGCGACTTGGGAACGGTGTGCATTCTGCGGTCGTCGCGGTTAGGGTCGTCCACCGCACCGATTGAGAACGCGAATTTATCAACGATAGGCGTGGCAACCCAGCAAACTACAAGCGCAGCGATGAACGCGATCCCTACGTTTACAAGCAGAGTTACATCAAGAGTGATTTTCATATCTTCCATTATCCCCAACTATTTTGTAAGGTATGCCCTGATACCGTCCGCAAGAATCGTGATACCTGTCTCAATTTGTTTTTCTGACGGCACAGAGTAATTCAAGCGAAATCCCCGATTGTTAACATCCTCATTAACGTCAAACGCCGTACCCGGTACAATAGCGACTTTCTTTTCGGTCATTGCCTTAGCAAGCTCAGAGCCGTTGTATCCCTCCGGCAAATCGCACCATAAGAACAGACCGCCCGCAGGGCGCGTGTAAGTCACACGCTTATCAAACAGCTCGTCCATCATTTTCAGCATCAGCCCACTCTTCTTTTTGTAAAGCCCGGCACATTTAGCAATGTGAGCGTCTACGTTGAAATCGCGCAGCCATTTGTAAATAACGCGCTGGAATACTCCGTTCGTGTGTACGTCTTGATTTTGCTTGGCAACGGTCATCTTCGAGGAAATCCACTTAGGCGCGACGGAGAATCCTACGCGAATACCCGGCGAGACTATTTTGCTGAACGAACCGGCAAATATAACATAACCGTCAGTATCAAGACTTTTAATCGCGGGCGGAGCCGCCTCACCAAATGACAGCTCAAAGTACGGACTGTCCTCTAAAATCATAACGTCGTATTTCTTCGCAAGTTCTAACATTTGCTTGCGGCGTTCAACCGGCATAGTCGTGCCGCCAGGATTTTGGAACGTCGGTATCGTGTAAATCAGTTTAGCGCGCGGTTCGGCTTTAAGCGCGGCTTCAAGCCTGTCAATCAGCATACCTTCGCCATCCATATGAACTCCCACGAGCTTCGCGTTATACGCGCGGAAAGTGTTCAGCGCACCTACAAAGCTCGGATTTTCGCAAATCACGGCATCGCCCTCATTAAGCAGGCTCTGCGCAACAAGGTTGATTACCTGCTGACCTCCAGCGGTTACAATAACATCATCGGCTTCGGCGTTAAAAAGACCGTATTTCGTGCCATACCGTTTGGCAAGCATCTCCCTAAGCGGCGGATACCCTTCGGTAACGCCGTATTGAAGAGCCGCTGCATCAAGCGTAGAATCGCACAGCTTTTTCAGCGCGGTTACATCAAAGGTTTCCGCACTTGGATTACCTGCCGCAAAGGCAATAAAGCTCGGGTCTGAAGTGACTTTAAGGATTTCGCGGACAGCGCTTGGCTTTAGATTAGCCATCTTATCGGATATTGTTCTTGACATTCATTTTCTCCTTTTTCAATAAACAGTTTTAACTGTCGATTATCGTTAACGCGCTTAACACCGCAAGAGGCGCGGTCTCACAGCGCAGAATACGCTTACCGAGCGTGACTGAAATCAATCCGGCATCCTTAATCGTTTCCGCTTCGGCAACTGAAAAGCCGCCCTCGCTTCCGGTGACTATAGAAACGCTTTTGTAACCTGAGTGAGTTGCAACCGCTTCTTTTAGAGTACGCGACTGTTCGCGCTCATTGCAAAACAGGGGAAACTCCGCAGCAGCCGCGCTTTTAATTGCATCTGTAAAACTGCCGAACGCTCTTACCTCCGGTATTTTGCCGCGCGCGGATTGCTGAGCCGCCTCTTTCGCTATTTCCATCCAACGTGGAGTTTTTCGCTGCAAGTCAGTACCAGAATATTTCGCCACGCAAAATTCCGACGGGAAAAACGCAATAACAGACACTCCGAGTTCAGTAGCTTTTTGGATAATATGCTCTGCTTTATCGCGCTTAGGGAACGCACAGTAAAGGCAGTATTCCGTGCCGGGTTCGCCCTCTGACGGCAGTTTATCCAAAACCTTCAGACGCGCCTCATCCTTGCTGCCGCATTCAAACTCACAAATATAGTCATATCCTGCGCCGTCACATAGAACTATGCGCTCTCCTGTCCGCAGCCGCAGAACATAACAATGCTTCGCGTCATCCCCGGATATATAGGCAGAGTCTCCTGATATTTGCTCCGGTGTAATAAAGAACCGTGTCAAATCGAATTACCCTCCCCATCGGTAACCGTAACCCCAAACGGTAGTAATGTAGACAGGGTTCTGAGGATCGTCCTCTATCTTTATGCGCACGCGGCGAATGTTAACGTCCACTATCTTCAAATCTGAGCTGTCGTCACTGCCCCAAACGCTATGATAGATTTCCTCGCGTGAAATCGCTTTGCCGGGGTTCTCCATAAACAGCTTGATGATGTTCAGCTCCACCTGAGTAAGCCGAATCTTCGTGTCGTGTTTGGTAAAAGTGGTGTCGCGCAAATCAAGCTTGAACGGCGGAAACATAAGCGTACTTTTCTCAGCGTCCTGCTCACCGCCGAGCCGCCTGTATAGAGCGTCAATACGTGCGGTAAGTTCCGCCGGCGAGAACGGTTTCGTTATATAGTCGTCAGCGCCCGTCATCAGCCCCATAACCTTATCCATCTCCTGTGAGCGAGCTGTCAGCATAATGATTCCCAGCTTTTCATCAGCGGCACGCAGACGGCGGCAGACTTCAAACCCGTCAATACTCTCGTCGGGAAGCATAATATCAAGCAAAGCAACGCGAATATCCGGATTCTGGCGCATCTGAATAAACGCGCGCTCCGCGGTATCCGCTTCAATCGGCGTGTATCCCGCACGTTTAAGATTTATTACAACGAAACTGCGAATACTTGATTCGTCTTCTAATACAAGCACTTTTTTCATATGCCGCCTCCAATATACCAATCCTGATAAATCAGCTTAAAATTATTATTAATGTAGTCGCGGTCAACGCGTAACTCCCAGTTATTGTTTGCAGGTAAGAATTCCGCAGCGTAGATTATTCCATCGGATAGTTTAACCGTAAAACGTCCCGAATAGTTTGCCATACTAACGCGGTTTTCTCCGGTCAGCGCATAGATGGATAAGAAATCCTCAATAGCTTCCGCCTCGCTGTTATAGTAGGAAAAGATTATAGCCCTCGAACCCGTTCTGTCATGTCTGCGAACGGAAACTTTGCCCCGCCACTCTGGCGGCAAAACAAGATACCAGCCATCCGAGCTATTGTGGAAAGTGCTTACAACGAAGCTCGTTTCTCCGTCAGAGCTTATCGAATACCAATCCTGAGCTTTATAGATAACGTCCGAATCGCTCATCAGCGCGCGCGGAACCGGAATCTCCATAATGCCGTCCTCGTTAATGTCACGGCAATTAGCCAAAACGCTGTCACGCATCGTAAATGAGCTTATTCCGCCCGCTTCAGCTTGGCTGACCGCCTGCCAGTGTCCTTTGGCGGAAAGCGCATAAACGTCCGTAATCAGTCCTCCGCCGTGCATACCCTCCACAAACAGTCCCGTTTTACCGTCGCGTGTATTGCCGATAATCAGTCGCTGAATTCCAACACCGCCCCGAGATAAATAATCGCTGTAAACGATAAAATCTCCCTCGTTCCCCA
>JAITQY010000145.1 GCA_031288675.1 Oscillospiraceae bacterium
CGCGGTCGGACATAATCCTGTCTCCATACTTATTCCCTGCCACCGCGTAATCGGCAGTAACCGAAGTCTTACCGGATATGCAGGAGGGTTAGACCGCAAAACCGCTCTGTTAAATTTAGAGGGTTTACTATGACGCAGAACGCAGTCGGTTAGGAAATTACACAAATAAATCCTCCGCTTTGACTGCAGGGTGATGGTAACGCCGCCGCTTTTGAGTTTTATTACCGTAATTTATCGCCCTTTGCGGACACCACTGTATACATGCCATACACTGCTCGCACCCGTGCCGGAAATCCGGTTTGCCGTCCGCAAGTTCAATATTCCCGACCGGGCAAATCTTCGCGCACATACCGCAGTTTACACAATCATCAGATACAGTGAACCCGCAGTCTTTAGAGGCTAATATATTCACCGCGTCTGTTTTGCGCGTGAAATCCGGTTTTTTATTTACATTACGCGTTTCACGGCTAATCTCGCCGGCAATGCCAGCAATCTTTTTATCCTGTTTAGCCGCAGTTCTCTGCGCGTTTCTGAACATTGGATAGGCGGCTATATAGTTCGGGTACGCGCGTACGCCCGCGCCGTAATCAAGCCCAAGCCCCTTATCGAGAAGCAGCGCGTTGACCTCGTCTATTGCGCCGCCAGACATAGCGCCGTATGTAGCGACGGCAAAGAAATATCCGCCGGTAAAATCAGACTGTCTAATAAACTGCCTAACGGCGTTCGGAAGTCCGCCGTAATAGACAGGAAATACAAAGCCAATAGCACCGCCGCTTTCGGTCGGAGCGGCAGGCACGCGCATAGAGGCTATTGAACCTCCGCACTTTTCCGCAATGTCGCGAGCCGCTTTCAAGCTGTTGCCTGTACCTGAAAAATAATAAACAATCACTATTTTCATCTCCTTATCCGCATTCAAATTCATGAGTTTTTCTTGTTCTTGTATTATAACACAAAAAATCATATTTGTCAAGAGTTCAATCGCGTGTAATCGTAAACAATTTGTGAACAAAATAAACATATTAAACGGCATCCGAATTAGAATACTTACGCGTAAAACATTACTAAAGTGACGCGCATAGCTGAACCAATCCTGCAATTTCTATGAATCAAATTTGCATTTTAATCAAAAACACTTGATTTTCATAAACAACAGTGTTATAATGCCTTATTATGAACACTTCAAACGCGAGAAAGTTGCTGACGGTTTTTTTGTCAACGTTCAAAATAGGGTTGTTTACGTTCGGCGGAGGGCTGGCAATGATTCCGTTTATTCAGGCGGAGTTCTGCGACAAGCGCGGCTGGCTGGACGATTCGGAGCTTACTGACGTAATCGCGGCGGCGCAAAGTCTGCCGGGAATAATGGCTGTAAATACCTCCGTGCTGACCTGTTACCGGGTAGGAGGCGCGGTGGCGGCGATACTCGGCGGATTGGGCGCCGTTCTGCCGTCATTTATCGTACTGATATTCGTCACGGCATTTTACCGCGTAGTAGTAGAAAACGCTTATATTCGAGGCGCTCTGCGCGGCGTCAGCGGAGCCGTTGCGGCAATGTTCATAAACACTCTTCGTAAACAGCGTAAAACAAGCCTTACAGATTGGTGGTCATTAGGATTTTTTGCCGTTGCGTTAGCGGTAATATTCCTGATTCCGAGCGTTAACGTTATTTTCATAATCATCGGCGGAGGTCTGTCCGGATTTGTACTCAGAACTTTTATACTGAAGAAGAAAACTGAAAAATGATTTTTATTCTTAAACTGTTTATAATATTTGTAAAAATCGGGCTGTTCACAATCGGCGGAGGGCTGGCAATGCTGCCGCTTATGCAGCAGGAGCTTGTCGCTCAGGGGCTAATGACGGTTCAGGAAACGATAGATATGGTCGCGATTTCGCATATGACGCCCGGTCCGTTCGCGGTCAACGCAGCGACATTCGCCGGAATGAAGCTCTATGGAGTCATCGGAGCCGCCGCCGCAACACTCGGCGCGGTATTACCTTCATTTGTGATTTGCCTGCTGATTGCTAAACAGTTCTTCAAAATCGCCGATAATCACAACGTCAAAGCGGCGCTAAGCGGAATCCGTCCTGTAGTCTACGCGCTGATACTGAACGGGATGGTAACGATCGGGGGCGCGGCAATATTCCCGAACGGATTCACTGCATCACCTGATGTTCCGGTACTGATCATCGCGGCGGCGGCGGCGGCACTTATGTGGAAAACAAAGTTCAGCCCGATACTGATAGTACTCGCGTGCGGAGTATTCGGCGCTATTGCGCTCAGATAGAGAGGAAAAAGTATGAAACGGTACTCCTATAACTGGAATCCGCAAAAGGAACTCGCAACCGATGTTTTAATTGTCGGGTCGGGTATCGCAGGGCTGTATACAGCTCTGAATATTGACGCGAAGCTCAGCGTAACCGTGCTTACAAAAGAAAGCATTGATTTATCGAACTCCTGGCTTGCTCAGGGCGGAATCGCCGCCGCAATCAAGAGCGATGATACTCCAGAATACCATTACGTAGATACGCAAGTAGCCGGGGCAGAGCTTTGTGACCCGCTCGCTACGGAAACATTAGTACGTGAAGGTCCCGGTGCAATAGAAAGTTTGCGCCGTCTGAATGTTCCGTTTGATCTCAACGCGGACGGAGACCTGAGGGTAACGCGCGAGGGCGGGCATCACCATAACCGAATTGTTCACGCCGGCGGTGACGCTACCGGGCGCGAAACCGTAAAGACGCTTGCGCCGCTTGTGTTCGCGCGTGAAAACGTCACACTTATGGAACGAACTATGCTTGCAGACATTGTTACTGATTCTGACGGCAAAATCGTCAGCGCAATTTTACTGGACGAAAACGACGTGCAAATCCTAATGAAAACCGCTAATATCGTCATCGCGACCGGCGGTATCGGGCAGATATACCCAATCAGCACCAATCCGTCCGTTGCAACCGGCGACGGACTTGCCGCAGCATATCGAGCGGGGGCGGATCTCAAAGATATGGAGTTCGTACAGTTTCACCCTACCGCCCTTTATGACGCTACAGGCAAGTACGGAGAACGCGCATTCTTAATCAGCGAGGCAATGCGCGGCGAGGGCGCGCTTCTAAAAAACCGAAAGGGCGTCCGTTTTATGACCGGTCAGCATGAACTTGCCGAATTAGCGCCTCGCGACATTGTCGCACGCGGCATACTCAGCGAGCTTCAGAAAAGCGGCGACGCCAACGTTTTTCTTGATATAACTCACAAAGAACGTGAATTTTTAGAGAAGCGGTTTCCTACTATCTTCAACGAGTGCCTGCGGCGTGGAATAGACATTTCAAAGGATTTTATCCCGGTTGCTCCGGCGTACCACTATATGATGGGCGGAATTAAAGTTGATATTAACGCGCGATCCAATATTCCCGGACTATATGCGGTCGGAGAAGCCGCCTGTACGGGTGTTCACGGCGCAAACAGGCTCGCAAGCAACTCTATGTTAGAGTGTCTTGTATTCGGCAAACGCGCGGCAGATCTAATCAATGCCTCAGTAAACGAAACTTCCGGCAATGCTGCGTTCATCAGTGCCGTTAGTTCTTCTAATTCCGAAAAGCTTGATTACACCGCGCTGCGAAATGATTTACAGGCAATAATGGCTGACCGCGTCGGTCCGGTTAAAACTCCCAAAGGGTTGCAAGCCGCCAAACAGTATACCGAAGAGCTGTTAGATAAGCTGTACGCTAATTCCAATCCGTCAAAAAAATACTTGGAGCTGCTGAATATCGCACAGGTCGCTTTGGCGATAATAGAAGCGTCGATAGACCGTAAGGAGAGTATAGGTTCACATTATGTTATCGCTGACAAGAAGTAAAATAATTCAGGCAGCCCGTAAAATTGCGCTGTTGCTGATACTTTACTTTTTGCAGGTACTGTTCGCGAATTTCCGTATATTCGGCGCGGTACCGCTGCTTTTGCCTGCCGGGGCAATCGGACTTGCTATGTTTGCCGAGGGCGGGTCGGGAGCTTTATGGGGACTTACAGCAGGGATACTATGCGACGTAAGCATCGGAGGCTCGCCGCTGATGTTTACCGTACTGCTTGCCGCTGTCGGGCTTGGTGCAGGCTTTATGACCGAATTCTATTTCGCCCGTACATTTACCACATACACTATAATTACGCTCGTTTCAGTGGCGCTGTGCTGTGTTGTTGAAGCGGTTCCTCCTATTGTATTCAATGGGGTCTCCATCACTGCGGCATTGCAGGTAGTTATCGCGGAATGCGCATACAGCTTTATTATAAGCCTGCCGCTCTATCCACTGATGAGGAAATTTATATGAAAAAACAACGCCTTATAAATCCTGTACGTTTAATAATTATGCTGCTGTTTCCGATTGCATCAGCCGGTATTTGTGTACTCGCGTTATGGAATCTTCAGGTCGTGCGCGGGGAAGAATACTATCAGGAATCACGGGGTAATATAGCGTCCTATGACACTATACCCGGATCGCGCGGCGAAATTTATGACCGCTACGGTCGCTTGCTTGTCGGCAATCGCGTAAGCTATAATCTACAGCTAAACCGTCAAAAACTTGTAGAATCTGGCGATCCGAACGGTTATATTGAAAGACTTATAGACTACTGTTCAGATCTGGGAACAGAATATATAGACACCTGTCCGATTACCGCCGAAGCTCCGTTTGAATACCTGCCGGAGCTTACCGGAACACAGGAAACGCGTCTGTCCAAATATTTGGAACACTTCAAAACGCAGGCAAAACTTGACCCGGAAATCAGCGGGGCGGATTTTTATGTATGGCTTAGGTCTCACTATTCTATTCCTGACGAATATACTGACGAACAAGCCCGTCCTATAGTCGGCGTCCGCTATGAACTTGAGCTTCGCACGTTATTCAATTACGCTCCGTATTATTTTGCGGAGGACGTCAGCACAGGGCTTATTGCACCGATGGCTGAGCAAAATTTTCCAGGCATCAGTATATTTCCGGTAAGCGTCCGCGAATACCATACCTCATACGCGGCGCATCTGCTGGGGCGTGTAGGTCCTATGGACAGCGAGGAATATGAATATTATAAGGAGTTTAGCTATCCGATGAACGCTCTTGTCGGCAAAGACGGTATAGAAAAAGCATTTGAGCTTGACCTGCACGGCAAGGACGGTACGCAGCTGACTACGCGTAACGAGCAAGGCACCATAACAGATATACTTTACTCTGAAGAACCTCAGCCCGGAGGTAATATCCGTCTGACGCTTGACATAGAGCTTCAGCAAATAGCGGAGCAGGAGCTTGAAAGCAAGATACGGGCTATAAACGAAGCCCGTAAAGAAGAGTTTGAGGAAAAAGGAGAACCATATCAGGAAGCTACCGGAGGAGCGGCGGTCGTTATTGACGTTCGCAACGGAGAAATCCTTGCAAGCGCAAGCTACCCTACTTATAACCTTGCCA
>JAITQY010000064.1 GCA_031288675.1 Oscillospiraceae bacterium
ATAGGATGATAATCAAAGCGCCGCATACAAGGGTAACGACGTTCCGCAGGGTTACAAACCCCCGTGAGATTTCCAAATGCGCGTTGACTTTTACGATACCGGGAACATTTATCAGTGATTTTTGTACAACGTCTGTATAAGCAATATCGTCAAGGGATATTTCATAGCGGTTGCGGAAAACGGATTCATCAATTTCGTCAAAGAGGCGGTTATCGTGATATTGCTCCATAAAAGAAGCGAGGGCTTCCGCGCGGGAGACGAACTGCGCTTCGCTGATGTTGGTGATTTTTTCGATTTCAGGCTGGATTGAGCGCGCCTGATCGTCGGTATAGGTTTCGTTAATAAACGCGACTATCTTGTTCTGCTGCTCTAAAGTTGCGATGATGTTGTCAATGTTGACGGAAAGGAGGGCGAAACTTCCTGTAATCAGCAGACAAGCGGCAATTACAAGAACGCTCGCAAAGGACATAAAGCCATTAATGAACATCCCTGAAACGCCCTCGCGGATATTGTAGGCGATTTTACTCGCTAATCTGTCCATTGTCGGATTCCTCCTTTTCTGCGGGTTCTGTATCTGTGGAAGCGGCGTTGTCAATCGTTTCGGTAATGATTTCGATAGTGTCATCTAACGCATCATACTGCTGAACCGGGACGTCAATATTCGTTACCGAAGATTCATCGGATGTAATATCGTTTTCAGGGATTTCGTCATCGCCGGGGAAAGATACATCTGATTCTTCGGCGGTTCCGGCAAGGGTAGACGCGTCTTCCGTGTCCGTAAGCATACTGTCAAGCATTGCCTGTACGAACTCCTTTACGGCGTCAATGTTCGGAGTAATAGGCTGAATAGGCTCGTCAGAATTCAAAGCCTCCTCAATCGGGTCAACTTCCGCTTCAGGCTGAGCGGCGGTCTCCGAAGGTTCTTCCGGGGACGTTTCGTCCGTAACCATCATGACAGGCGGCGGAGCTTCTGTTTGAGTTTATTCAGGTTCCGGAACAGGAGCGGGCGGCATATATTCGCCGATACTGTCGCGGATTATCAACCCGTCGTCTATGGCGATAACGCGCTTCTTCATCCGGTCAACCAAAGATTTCTCGTGCGTTACAACCAGAACCGTAGTTCCCTCTTGATTGATTTGTTCAAGAAGCGTCATAATTTCAAGGCTGCGCACAGGGTCAATGTTTCCTGTAGGCTCATCCGCGATAATTATCTGCGGATCGTTAACGAGGGCGCGCGCGATAGAAACACGCTGCTGCTCGCCGCCGGAAAGCTCGCTCGGGAATTTGTATTCGTAATCGGCAAGTCCGACTAACGCAAGTTTTTCCGGCACCTGACGGCGAATCTCCTTGTTGCTTTTGCCGATTACCCTTGCCGCGAGAGCGATGTTTTCATATACGGTTTTCTTCTCCATGAGACGGAAATCCTGAAAAATCGTACCGAGAGTTCGGCGAAGTTTTGGCAGGCGACGATGTTTCATATTGCCGACGTCGAAGTTATTAACTATGACAGAACCTTGCGACGGCATTATTTCTCCGGTAATAAGCTTCATTATCGTACTCTTGCCGCTTCCGCTGGGACCGACAAGAAACGCAAATTCTCCGTCCTCAACGCTGAAGCTTATCCCTCGCAGAGCGTCGGTTCCGTTTTCATAGCTTTTGAATACATTTGTAAATTGTATCATTTTATGTCAGTTATCCAATCGGCGCAGACGGAAAGCCCGTTACGCCAGACCTCCCTTTATTTTTGTCCGCGCGACGTCAGGTAACGCCGAATCATCAGCGCGACCTTAAAGATTATCGCGTGGTCGAATTCCCTAATATCCAATCCGGTGATTTTCTTTATCTTTTCTAATCTGTAAACAAGGGTGTTTCGGTGTACGAATAGTTTGCGTGAAGTTTCCGAGACGTTAAGATTGTTCTCAAAGAACTGATTGATAGTGTGCAGGGTTTCGGATTCGAGGTCATCAATAGAGTTCTTTTTGAAAATTTCGGCAAGGAAGCGTTCGCAAAGCGTTCGGGGAAGCTGATAGATTATGCGTCCGATACCGAGATTGTCATAGCGCGTAATCATCTTCTCATCGGAGAAGACCTTTCCGATTTCAATGGCGACCTGAGCCTCTTTGTACCGTTCGGGAAGCTCGCGGAGATTTTTCGCGGTGCCGCCGATACCGATAGTAGCGTTGACCATAAGTTCGTCCCGCAGCGCGTTGAGAATGCTCTGCGCGACGGCTTCGTATTCCTCGCCCTCCGTGTCAAATTCTTCAGAAGGTTCAGGGTCAAAGGATTTAATCAGCACACAATCGGCGTCACTGACAACGAACGCGAAATCCTTATTTTTATCAGGAAACATTCCGCTTAACAGGTCGGAAACATAGCTTTCTGTACGCTCAGAATCTTGGCGTATAAGGAAAACGGCACGGCGTTCCTCCAGAGGCAAACGAAGCTCCGCCGCTTTTGCGTAGGTCTCGCTAAGCAGAGTGTTGTCAGAAATCAGGTTTTTCAAAAACAGCGACTTGTCAACGCGCTCCGCCGCATATTGCTTAGATTCGCGCAGCATAAAAGCGGCAAGAGTAACGATAGTTTTCGCGTTTTCGTCCTCACCTTCGACGAAAGCGGCGTATTCAAAATCTTCGCCGTCGGAAAGGTCTTCTACCGCATGAAAAGTGTAGCCGTCAAGAATCAGTATCTCCCCGTCCGCATCGGCAAATGAGGCGGCAGCGGCGGTGAAGCGGTTCGGCGCGCTTGGCGTACTTGCCGCAACCGTATAACCGTTGCTGTCAATTACGCCTAATATTCTGTCGGTAGCGGAGCGGCAACGCTCCACTAAACGCTCAAACAGTTTGTCCATTTGTATCCCCTTTCGTATCGCGATAATCATCATTCAAACAGTGAAAGACAATTATGTAACGTTATTCAGACAACATTACATAATACATTATAACATTTATTCGTGACATAAGCAAGCACTTTTTTTGAATTTTCCGTATGAATAAAAACATTCTTCATGCGAGCGCTTCAAATACCTTAAATTCCGCGAAAGAGCCATCGTCAATGGAGCTTCGTATACGGCTCATCAGATTATTAAAGAACGTTAGGTTGTGTATAACGGCGAAGCGGAGCGCAAGCATTTCCTCCGCCTTAAACAAGTGGCGGATGTATGCGCGGCTGTAGTTCCGGCACACAGGACAACCGCAATTGCCGTCAACCGGGGAAAAATCCCGAGCGTACTTTTCGTTCTTGATATTCAAAGTTCCGCAGGAGGTGTAGAATTTGCCGTGCCGCCCGTTTCGGGCTGGCAGCACGCAGTCGAACATATCTACTCCGCGCTTGACGGCTTCCACGATGTTCTCCGGCGTGCCTACTCCCATTAGGTAACGCGGCTTGCCGACCGGCATTTCTTCCTCGACCGCTTCGATGGTATCATACATCTCCTGAGCGGATTCGCCGACCGCAAGTCCGCCTATAGCGTGGCCGGGCAAATCAAGCTCCGCGATTTCGCGCATCATACCGCGTCGGAGCGCGGCATTGGCGCCGCCCTGACTGATACCGAAGAGTACCGTGCGTTCCGAACCGCCGTCAAGTCTGAGCAGTTCGTCGTTACAGCGTCGCAGCCAACGGACAGTACGTTCGCAGGAGGCTTTAATGTATGCGTCGGGAGCGGGCAGACCGATGCACTCGTCAAACGCCATAGCAATGTCTGTTCCAAGCGCGTACTGTATACGGATACTGTCCTCCGGCGACATAAAAATCTTGCGACCGTCAATGTGACTGCTGAACGCGACGCCGTCCTCCGTGATTTTGCGCAGGTTCGCGAGCGAGAAGATTTGAAAGCCTCCGCTGTCGGTAAGTATAGGACGGTTCCAGCGCATAAACCCGCGCAGACCGCCCGCATCGCGCACTAAATCTTCACCGGGACGCAGGTGCAGGTGATAGGTGTTACACAGAGCGATTTGGCAGCCGGCGGTTTCAAGGTCGGCTGCAGACAGCCCTCCTTTAATTGCCGCCTGTGTCGCGACGTTCATAAAGGCGGGGGTTTGAACGGTACCGGAAGGCAGGGAAATCTCGCCTAAACGGGCTTTTTGAAAAATTTTTTTGATTTTGAATGTCATTTTGCTCTCCAAACGCGTATATTGGTATGAGGCAAACGCCTCGGGAAATCTATAATAGAAAGCGAGCAATATTTAATCATGAGTTGTTGCTATAAAACACCGGCGCCGTTTAATGCGTCCGCGTCCGCAGTCAGCAGTCCCATGCTCCATTATATGCCCGTTACAGGCACGCAAGGTCCGGCAGGAGCACGCGGCGCAACGGGAGCGACCGGCTTACAAGGTCCGCGCGGAATAACGGGAGCAACTGGCATGACCGGTGCTACCGGAATGACTGGGGCGACAGGCGCGACAGGATTAACGGCGATCACGTCATTTGGAACCGGATATAATGCCACAGTCAGGACAGTGGGACCGATAACAACCGGCAACTCGGTAGCTATTCCGGTAGACACTCTTACCGGCAACAGCGCGACCGTAACGGCGAGTTCACCGACGATTACACTTGCCGAACCGGGAGTGTACCAAGTCACATTCTCCGTAAATCCGACCTCCAGCGCGGATACAAACGCTTCGTTCACGCTGACTTCTAACGGGACTCTGTCTCCCGGAGCGGTACAGACCACTGCGCTGACAGCGAACACCCCGGCAAACGTCTCCAAAACAGTAAACGTAACGGTAACTAATCCAAACACCCAAATCTGATTGCAGGTTACTCCGACAGCAGCCGCTACACTGACCGGTCCCGCGGGCGGCGCAATGATTACCGCTACGCGAATCGCGGATCTGCCGACGCCGTAAACATTTAAGGATAGCTTTTTGCGTATGCCGGCTAAAATCAGGAAATATTGTACCGGCTGCTAATAGCTGGCGAGCAATGCGATATAGTCGGCAGTCCGAAGTCGGCAGTCGGCAGGGGACGGGGAACGCGGTTGAATGGCAAGTCGCAAGTGGCAAATTGAAAATTAGGACGGGGGATACGGCGGGAGAGCAATGCTCGCCCCTACGAAAAACGAGACAGTCAGTAGTTAGTAGTCGAGAGTGGACGAGGGACGTTAATCATTAAATATTAGTCATTAATCATTACGCAATCATTATAGCATAAAGTTTCTGATTTGTCTAGAAGAAAATTGCGTGTAACCGTAAATAATTTGTGAACATAATTATTGACATATATTTAGATCAAACTCTAAATAATAAATAATATTCAAGGAATATTTGCGGTCACAGTTCCTGTGCTGTTAATTTACTCATACAGGGAATATAGGAAAGAAACGCCGCGCTGACATGTTCATTATAACCGGGACGGTAATTACCGTCCCGGTTATGGTTTGTTTTAATTATATTATATCTAACGCCGCAAGTACTCTGTCCGGAGTTGCCGGGGGATCCACCCATTTGCCGATAGCGTTATGGATGGCACAGATAATCAGGTGAGTATTCGCTAAACTATGGCTTATTCCGTTAGCCCCGTATGCGGCATTGCCCGCGCGGGTTTCAAGGAAGTGACGTGTGATAACGGGAACGTCAAGCATAGTCGGCTTTTTATAATCAATCATATTGTTGTTGAGCATAACGCCGGTAGCGGGATCGTATACAAAGTCCTCTAAAAGCTGACAACCCTGAGAGAAGTACATAACCTGATCAATTTGGCTCTCCAGCGAGGTCGGGCGCATGATTTTTCCGGGGTCGGCAACCGCGCCGAGTTTAAGAAGCTCCACAACGCCGGTTTCCGTATCAACGGCTGCTTCGCAGAACGCGACGTTCATTGTATCCAGCTTCCGTCCCATATCGGTAGCCCACAAAGCGAGTGGAGGCTTGCCCTTATAGGTAGCGAACAAGTTCTCCCTAACTGCCGCAGCAAGCGGAAGCCGTTTGCCCGGATCAGCTTTGACGATTACGCATCCGTCCGCCATATCAAGGTCGGCGGCGGTAAGCCCTTTGAACGGATTAGGCTCCGGCGGCAGACCGAAGAAGAACATAGGCGGCGGCGCGTCCGCTTCCTTTATCGCTGACTCAAGTATTTTCTGCTTTAAGATGTTTGCGCACTCTTTTGTCACCCATGCAGAGGCTGTAGTGCCGTCGCTTCCTCCTCCGACCGGAGTAAACGTCTCGCGATAATCAAAGTCGATTTTCACATCGTCATATGATAATCCAAGCTCCTCCGCAACGACCATAGCGTTGCACTCCACCGCGAATACGCCGAACAGAGGACCCTGTGTCGGCAGGTGAACCTCCCCGTTGCGAAGTTCTAATTTGGAGCTGTAATCGGTGAAGCTGTGGCGCGGACACATCTGATAACGGAAGCTCACACCGTGTTTACGACCGTCAGGAAGCGTTTTTGTTCCGGCGCTGTGCCATTCCCAGCCGATTACTTCTTTAAGCGCCTTGACGCACGCCTCAAAGCTGGGAACCGCGTCACCGTCATCCTGACTGTTCGGACCGTGCAGATTAAGCCGCGCTACGTCGATCGGGTCTTTGCCGAGTTCCTCCGCGATTAGATAAATCGCCATAGTGCCGCTGTCCCAGTTAAACGGGCAGTGCTGACCGGAAACATACATAAATCCGCGGTTGCTGTCCACTATCTCCATCTGCTGACGGATATTCTTGCACTTGAAAGTGAAGTAGGGACCGTAGCTTTGATCGCCGGAGGTTCCGAAGCTACTGCTTCCCCAGCCTCCGCCGTCCGCGATAGAATAATCGTCAACCGCGGTGATTAGTCCCTCGTTCGTGAAACCGACTTTCATCTTCATATAGCGTTCCATCATTATCATATCGAAGGTTTCTTCACGCGTATCCACGCAACGTACAGGGCGTCCGGTGCGCTTGGAAAGAAGCGGAGTTATCTCCTGCGACTTGCGAAGCCCCCAGTCGCAGTATTTGCCGCCCATAAACAAGCCCTCTTGCACGACTTTCTCAGACGGCAGGCGGTACATCTGAGCGATAGCGCTGCGTTCCCGCACCGCGCCCTCTATATGCAGACTTTGACCGCCCTCTCCGTAATACGGGTCGTCGAACCAATACGCGAAACTGCCGCTCGGATTCGGCATATGCGACGCAAACGACGGCATATAAAGCTCGTACTCCAATACCCTGTCCGCTTGCTTAAAGCCCTCGTCAATATCGCCCTGAATAGCTGTAGAGTAATTCACATTGCCTTTTTTTGGCGGAGGAGGAGCGGGATTGCCCATTCCGCCGCTGGGAGCGTTCGCTTGCGGCGGCAATATTACCGTTGCGTCCTCCTTGCGGGATTCAAGCAAACTGGTATAGAAAGGAAGAACTTCCCATTCTATATCAAGGGCTTTAAGGGCTTCGTCGCAAATATCCAAGTCCTCAGCGACTACGATAACGCCGACTTCCTGCTTTTCGTGGTCGGCATAGTTATCAAGCCATGCCCGCGCCGCACCGAAGCTTTCTCCGAAAGACTTCAGCGCGATAATATCGGGGTCATCCCATTTTACAATATCGACTACCCCGGGAATCGCGGCGGCTTTAGCGGCGTCAACACTCTTTATACGCGCGTTAGCATAAGGACTGCGAAGGAATTTAGCTTGCAGCGTACCCGGCTGAAAATAGTCAATGCCGAACTTTGCCACTCCGCTTGCAAGCTGCGGAGAAAGTTTTCCGGGAACGTTTGGTTTCCCTACAACACGGAAAGTTTCGCGGTTTCCGTTTGCTCCGATAATGTCTGCCATATATGAAATCCTCCTTTTTTACCCGTTAAATATTTATCTAAAAGTTTATCAATGTTCGTTATGCTCGTTGTGATCGTGTTCGCAAAGTTCTATCTCGGTTTCCTCTTGCAAAGCTGCGGCGGCAACCGATGCTATTTCGCGCTGAACGGTCTCGTCCGGCGCGTTATATACGATAAAAGTGATTCCGAGCGTAAACTCGAATTGACCGCTAACCGTAGCAGCTCCGCCCGTAGCTGATAGAGTGACCGCTCCGCCGGACGGCTCTAAAAAAGCTTTCAAATGCCCGATTATAGCTCCTGCGGACTCTAACCGTTTTGAGGCGGCGGCAAGTTCTGCTTCTAACCGCGAAACCGCCTTGTCCGGTTCTGTTGTCCTGAACGGCGCGGTAACTGAAACGATTCGCGCTCCGTCATGCTCTTTACTGTGAGTGTGTAAACGTATCATAAAAGCGTACTCCAAACCTCATCCGCTATACTGTCTTTTGCGCTGACTGTATAAATCTTCGCACCGGAATTGATAAACGCTATTTCCTCCGTTAATTCGTCTGCAACCGCTGAATCTACCGTATCAATTTTATTAAGCAGGATAACGTCTGCGGCGTCAAGCTGAGCCGTTATAAGCTCGCTCATCGCGTTTTGCAGACGCTTCCAGCGTTCCGCGTCCGCAACGGCAAGTATCTTTACCTGCAAGCTGAAAAGTTCGGTAATTTTTTCGCGTATCGCTCTCGGATACGCTACTCCCGTAGCTTCGATTATAAGCCATTCCGGACTGATTTCGCGGGAGATACGGTCAATGTCCTGAAGCAAATCTCCGCCGGATGTACAGCAGGCGCAACCAGAAAAAAGCTCCCTCACCTGCAATCCTCTGTTACGCAAAATCTTATCGTCAATGCCTATATCGCCGATTTCATTCTCGATTATCATTACTCGGACAGCGTCTGAATCAGCGCTTTGCCCGTCTTTGAGCAACGCCTCCGCAAGCCTGAGCAAAACCGTAGTCTTGCCCGATCCGAGAAATCCTCCAAGCAAAATAATTTTCATTACACATATCCTCGAAGGTATTATAATATTTTTAAGCCGGTTTGTCAACACAGAAATCAAAATTCAATATGATGACATAATTTTTTTACCAAAACTTTACTTCACGGCGATTTCAAGTTTACACTTTCTCTGTATAGTTAGAAAGTAACAAATAATTATATAAAAGAGGGAAATTAAATGAAGCAAATCAAACGCTCCTTGTGCGCGGTAATAGCGGTTATGCTCGCGCTGACAATGTTCGCGTGTACGGCGGCTCCGGGCAATAACACACCATCAAACACGACTGCTCCGGTTACGGCAGCGCCTGCCGCAAACACTCCGCCGGCAACGCCGGTTCCTGCGAAAGCGCTTAGCGCTAAATACGTATTCCTGTTTATCGGGGACGGAATGGGTTATCCGCAAATTAACACGGCGGAGATACTTGCTCAGCAAATTTCAAACCCCGGCATAATAGGCGTAGAGCGTATGGAGTTCACACAGTTCCCATATGCGGGCAGCGTTACTACATACGACGCGGAAAGCTTCTGTCCCGACAGCGCATCGACCGGCACGGCAATGGCGTCGGGCAACAAGACGTTAGGCGGCGTCATCAATATGGACGTGACCAAGACGAAGAAGTTTACGATAATCTCTGAGCTGGCTAAGGCTTCAGGCTATAAGGTCGGCGTTGTCAGCAGCGTTTCACTTGACCACGCTACGCCCGCATGTTTCTACGCCAAGCAGGCAAGCCGCGGCGATTATTATGACATCGGGCTGCAGCTTGTGAACAGCGGCTATGACTATTTCGCCGGCGGCGGACTGCTTCAGCCAACCGGCAAGGAGGGCGACAAGCCTGACCTGATAGAAATCGCGAAGCAGAACGGGTTTGCCGTTCCCACAACGAACGAGGATATTTTAGCGTTGAACGAATCCTCCGGACGTGTTCTTGCAATTAGTCCGGTACTCGCCGATGCGAAAAGTCTGCCGTACGAACTTGACCGTCTGCGCGGCGGCGCGGATTCGCTGTCGCTTGCGCAGTTCACGCAAAAGGGCATTGACGTTTTAGACAACGACAAGGGTTTCTTTATGACGGTCGAGGGCGGCAAAGTAGACTGGGCGTGCCACGCAAACGACGCAGCTTCGGCAATGTATGACACTCTTGCTCTTAATGACGCGGTCGGCGTAGCATTGGAGTTCGCAAATCAGCATCTTGATGAGACGCTGATACTTGTCACCGGCGACCACGAAACCGGAGGTTTGACAATCGGTTTTGCCGCAACGGGTTACAGCACTTTCTTTGAAAAGACGCTCAGCCAAGATATGAGCTTCATTAATTATGATGAAACGTTTGTAAAACAGATGCGTGATAATAATGTAAGCTTTCAGGACGCAATGGCTTCTATAACGGAGACGTTCGGACTTATAGCTCCGGACGCGCCGGAGGCAAATAATGAAGCAAGCGCCGGAATGGTGCTTACCGAAGGCGAGTATCAAAAACTCAAGGAGGCGTATGCTCTCAGTATGGTTCCTTCCGGCGAGCGTCAGTTTGACGAGGCGCAAAATATCCTGTACGGCACATATGAGCCTCTGTCCGTAACCTGTACGCATATCCTTAACAATAAGGCGGGCATAGGCTGGACCAGCTATGCGCACACCGGAGTTCCGATCCCGGTGTGCGCTTACGGCGCGGGCGCGGATGTATTCGGCGGAAGCTATGACAATACGGACATTTTCAAAAAGCTTGTAAAGCTTATGAACATCGGATCATAAGGCATATGAAGATAAAAATCAACCGTAAAAATTTAATTACTACGGCTGTTTTAACTCTGCTTTGTATAATATTGGCAGTTCTGCCCGGCTTTGACGCCGGGCGGTTCTCGCCAGCAGGCAGTGTTAAAGCAGAAGTTATATCGGCTGACAACAGCGCGGTGTATCAGACCGGAATCATTCTGCAAGGCGACCAGTATTGCGAACTGCGCATCACGCAGGGTGAGCGGCGCGGAGAAACGGTGCGCGGAGTAAACAAACTTATCGGAAAGCTGGAGATGGACAAGATATTCTCCGCCGGCGACTTTGCTCTTATCGCTCTCGACTTTAATGCGGACGGAGAAATAATTCAGCCGGTTACAATAGTTGACCACTACCGGCTTGGAGCGGAAACCTGGCTGTTCGGCGGATTTGTATTTCTGCTTGTGGTGTTTGCTGGGTTAACGGGATTTAACGCCCTGCTGTCGTTCGTCGTAACTGTACTGGCGGTGTGGAAAGTACTGGTTCCCGCCCTGCTGCGCGGAATAGACCCTGCCGGAGTATCGTTTGCTATAACAATCGGGTTGACTCTGATAATCATATATGCTGTCGGCGGCTTTACGCGCAAGGCAACTGCGGCAGCGCTCGGCTCGCTGCTTGGAACAGCTCTGACTGCCGTACTCGCGCTATGCGGCGGCTCGGCGTTCAAAATACACGGGGCGGTAATGCCGTTTGCGGAAAACCTTCTGTACAGCGGCTATGCTCACCTTGACCTTACGCAGATTTTCCTGTCGTGTGTGTTTATCGCGTCTTCAGGGGCTCTGATGGATTTGGGAATGGATATAGCAAGCGCGGTAGAAGAAGTAGCCGTTAAAAATCCGAATCTTACACGCGGGGAACTCGTCCGTTCCGGCTTATCTGTCGGACGGTCAGTGATAGGAACGATGACGACCACCCTGCTTCTTGCTTACTCCGGAGGTTATCTTTCACTGCTGATGTTGTTTATGGCTCAAGGTACGCCGATAGTGAACATCCTGAATCTAAAATATGTTGCGGCGGAGATAATGCATACCCTGATAGGATCGATTGGATTAGTAACTGTTGCTCCGTTTACCGCGTTTGTAGCCGGAACACTCATAGGGAAAGCAAAAAAATCAGAGGCATAGAGTTCCATACAGATACAAAAGAAACCGGGCGGACAAGAATGTCCGCCCTTACTTAATCTTGGAGAATTTCAGGAATTTTCGTTTTGCCTGACGTCTTTTTCGCGGATCTCCGCACGGCGAATTTTACCGTTGATGGTCTTAGGAAGCTGGTCAACGAACTCTATCACGCGCGGATACTTGTAAGGAGCGGTCTCGTTCTTAACGTAGGTTTGAAGTTCTTTGATAAGGTCGCCGCTCGGCGCATAACCGTTAGCAAGCACGACAGTCGCTTTAACCAAATTGCCCCGAACCGGGTCCGGAACGCCAGTAACCGCGCACTCCAAAACCGACGGATGCTGAACAAGCACGCTTTCGATTTCAAACGGTCCGATACGGTAACCGGAGCTTTTTATTACGTCGTCGTTGCGCCCGACATAGAAATAGTAACCGTCTTCGTCACGCCAAACCGTATCGCCGGTATGGTACCAGCCGTTGTGCATTGCGGCGGCGGTTTTATCCGGGTCGAGATAATATTCCATCATAAGCCCTTCGGGATGTTTCGGCTCGTAACGGATACAGATTTCGCCGGTCTCCCCGGGTTTGCAGCTTTCTCCGTCATTGTTGAGCAAATCAACCTCATACTGCGGCGAGGGCTTGCCCAAAGAACCGGGAACTGGCACGGTGCCTTTAAGGTTGCACATCGTTAGCGTCGTTTCGGTCTGTCCGAATCCTTCCATAATATTCAGCCCCGTGCGTTTTTTCCATTCGAGGAAAACATCCGGATTAAGCGCCTCTCCGGCAGTTGTGCAGTAGTGAAGACTGCTGAAATCATACGGACTGAAATCCTCTTGCAGGAAGAAACGGTACATAGTCGGCGGACAACAGAGGGTAGTAACGCGGTATTTCTCCGCTAAACCGAGTATCTCCGCCGGAACGAAATTATCAAAGTCATAAGTAAATACGCACCCTTCCATAAGCCACTGTCCGTACAGCTTGCCCCAGACGGCTTTGCCCCAGCCGGTATCGGCAATCGTGAAGTGCAGACCGTCCGGCTCCACGCAGTGCCAGTGCTTGGCAGTAAGCAGATGTCCCAGCGAGTACAGATGGTCGTGCATAACCATTTTCGGATTGCCGGAGGTTCCGCTGGAGAAGTATATCAGCATAGGTTCTTTGACGTTTGTATCTACACGCACCCAATTGTCGGGGGCAAGCGGCATATCCGTATCAAAGCTCTCCCAGCCGCCGCGCTGACCGTTGACGATGATTTTGGTCATAAGGCTCGGGCAGTCTGCGGAAACAGCGTCAAACGCGTCCGGCGCGCCGTTAAGCGCGGTACAGATAACCGCCTTGGCATTTGCGGCTTTGATACGGTACTCCGCATCGTGAGGTTTAAGCATAAACGTCACGGGAATCATAACCGCGCCCATCTTGTGCAGCGCTACGGTTATCGGCCAAAACTGCCAGTGGCGTTTGAGCGCGACGATTACCATATCCCCTTTGGTGATACCCAGCGAAGCAAGATAATTTGCCGTCTGATCTGACAGTTTCTTCATATCGCCGAACGAGAACGTATGTTCCTCGCCGGCAGGATTCAGCCAAACCATTGCGCGGCGGTTCGGGTCATTTATCCCTATATCGTCCACGACGTCATAGCCGAAGTTATAGTTGTCCGGATATTTGAGTTTATAGCTTTTAAGGACGCCGCCGGCATCGTAAAGCTCGTCAGCGTAGCGTACGTTTATGTTTCTCATTTCTTATCCCCCCCTTGCGCCGAGTACCACTGCAATAAATTCGCACGGCTTGCCGTCAAGCGCGATCATCCCGTGCTTACGCCCGCTGTCGTAATAAACGCTGTCGCCGGCTTCAAGTATCTCCTCGTGGTTCTCGAATACGAAGCGCATTTTTCCGCTGAGGATGTAGTTGAACTCCTGACCTTCGTGGGTATTAAGCTCCACCGGCTTTTTTTGCTCCTCTTCGCTGAACGGAGCTACGACGCGGAAAGGCTCGGCAAGTTTATCGCGGAACAGCGGCGCACGGTGAAAGTACTGGAAGCTGTCCGTCCGGCTCATACGCAGACCTTTACCGTTGCGGACGACGCTGTATCCGTGCAAGTGCGGTGATTCGCCGGTAAGAAGCTCCACAACGTCCACACCGAACGATTCGGCGCAGTGATGCAGAAAGCTATAGGGGAAATCGGCTTCGCCGTTTTCATAGCGGGTGTATTCCTCAACGCTGACTTGCGCGTTGGCGGCAAGTTCCTCAACCGTAAGTTCAAGGCTCTGCCGCAGTCCGCGGATGCGCTCCGCGATTTCAGTGATTTGAGTGTTCATAGCGTACCTCCAAAATGTTTAGTTAGTTGTTGGTTTGGAAAGCGAGGAGACGAGGGACGCAGCTCTGAACCAAGAACCACTTTTGCTGCAGACAAAATAAAACGCCCCTATAGTCTTCTTAGACTATGGGACGAGCGTTAACCCGCGATACCACCCATATTGCGACGCCCTCACAGGCATACACCGCTCGCGAACTGCCAACACAGTTCCGGCACTAACGCAGCCTGCGCGCAGTAACTTAATAAGGAATTTCCCGTTCAGTACCGAACTCCGAAGCGATCCGCTTGTAACTATCGTTATACGCTTTCACCAAACGCGTACTCTCTGAGAACAATTCATTACAGCCGTTCTTCATCAACGTTTATAATCCTTTTATAACACAGTTCTCCGCGTTTGTCAAGTACTTTTTTTCAAGCCGTAAAAATTTTTCTGAATAAAAAAACACTTGCATTTTGGGAAACACTATGTTATAATATGTATTCAGATAAGTATATGTTCAGTCAGACATATGTATTAATATGCTAAATTTATTATTTAAAACACTGTGGGGGTGCAAAATGCTTATCATAAACTCCGGATAACACACAAAATTTTTCTAATCCCGATTGGGAATACCAAGAAAACCACACACTCAAAAAAGTAAACACACAAGGGGTATAATATCATGACACATGCACTCAAACGCCGAGCGCTCTCCCTCACCCTGGCGCTGGCGCTTATTTTTTCGTTATTTGTCGGTTTAACCACACCAAATGCAAGCGCACTTTCATTTACACAAAATCAAGAAATCGAAATAACTGTTTATATAGGCGGCAAAACTGTTGCGGCAGGAAATACTGTCTTTATCTGCTATGATACAGATAAACTTTCTTATGTTACTGGTACATTATCAGCATTATTAAATGAAAACGGGACAACTGCTAAGAGTATTACCTTTACTTCCGACAGAATAGATACTGACTTAGCTGTCACAGGTAATGAATCAGTAGTAGGTAAGACTGGCTCTCAAATAAAAATAACCCCTACTGTGGCTTTAAGTTCATTACTCACACCAATTGAGGCATTTAGGCTTAAATTACGTGCAAAAATTGATGGAAACCTGACAGCATCGGATATTGAAGTAATAACTATAACAAGCGGAGCAACGGTAAGTTATTCTTCCGATCCTGACCTTACAAGCGCTGATACCGGTGGCGGCACAACCGACCCGACCACCTACGCGGTCAGCAGTTACTCATCGACAAACGGCAGCGTAACCGCCGACAAGGAAACGGCGGCGGCGGGGGAAACCGTGACGCTGACGGTTGCGCCGAGTGACGGCTATCAGCTTACGGCGGATAGCCTCAAGGTTAAAAAGGCTGACGATAGCTTGGTGGAGCTGACGCCGGGCGGATATGATTCCGACGGGAAGGCTACATATACATTCACGATGCCCGACGGAAATGTTACGGTGACGGCGGAGTTTGAGACGGTAGTGCCGCCCGTAACCAAGTACAACGTGAACTTTAGCTCAATGTCAAACGGAACGGTTACGGCGGATAAGTTAAGCGCGGAGGCAGGGGAAACCGTGACGCTGACGGTCGCGCCGGAGAGCGACTACAGGCTGAAAATCGGCGGGATTTATTACCGTCCCGGCGGACTCAGGTAATAAATTCGCTCCGCAAAGGCTTTCTGAGACACAATACAGCTTCACTATGCCGGCCAATTACGTTTTTGTCGACGCGGAATTTGAGCAGATACCCCAGAATGAGCCGGAGCGAGACGAAAACGGCTTCTACAAAATCGCCACGGCGGAGGAACTTATATGGTTCGCGGCGCGTGTTTCGGGTACTACCCATGGCGTCAACAACGACCAGAACGGCGGAATCAGCGCGATTTTGATGGACAACATAACGGTCAGCGCGGCGGCTGGCTTCAAAGCTGTCGGAGAGTACATTGTGAATATAGGCGTCAAAGACCAGCTGAACGCCGTGGAATACAACGGTACGTTTGACGGCAACGGGAAATCTATAACGTTTGATATGACCGTTCAAAACGGCATTGCCTCGCTGTTTGGATACATTGGCAGTAATGGCGTTGTGAAAAATCTGACGGTAAAAGGTTCAATCCTTAAAAAATATCACAACAATATTACTCTTTCGAGTGGCAGCGAAGTCAAGTCATTCGTTGGCGGCATTGCCGCAACCAGTGATGGGTTGATTGAGAATTGCGCATTTGATGGAACAATCAGCACTACAGACGGCAGCGTTAACAACGTTGGCGGCATTGCAGGTTATGCCACAGCGTTGGCTGCTATTAAGGATTGTACCGTTAAAGGCACGATTACCGCTAATGGCGTGAGTAATTACATTGGCGGCATCGCTGGACATAGCAGTGCTGAGATATTGGGGTGCGTTAACGAAGCGGCTGTCGCTGGAAACGCTTACGTGGGTGGTATCGTAGGTAATAGCTCGTCCGGCGATGTCACGGATTGTGAGAACAAAGGGTCTGTCACAGGCAGGAACAACAACGTTGGCGGTATCGGCGGTAACTTCAATGCCGTTGTAACGAATTCAATCAACAGCGGAGAAATTCGCGGAATAAACAACGTAGGCGGACTGATTGGCAGCTACGGCGCAGGCGCCGACGCATCGTCAAACCACCGCTCCTCCGGGAACGTTAATTTCGGTGAGGTAAGCGGTGTGAGTTATGTAGGCGGTTTAATCGGGTGGCATAACTGGACTATGGAGAATTCCATAAACTTCGGTAATGTGTCCGGTAACGGCGTTCGTGTTGGCGGAATTTCTGGCTCAGTCAACGTTAATGGAGAACTAAACGATTGCTTCAACGCGGGCGCGGTTACGAACACAATTACTGCAAGTGAGCCTCTTCCTGCTGATGGCATTCCTACTGGTGGCATTGTAGGCTACTTTGCTGGTTCGCATACCGACAATGGCGGAACTAAATACGGCTCGCTTAAAGGCAACTACAACGTAGGACTGGTGACCGCTCCTAATCTCAGCGGTGACGCGGCGAACAATGTCGGCGTAGTTGCGGGGAGCTACGGCAACGATGGTCTTGGCAAGACACAGGACAACTACTATTCTGTCAGCGCGGGTAACGCGAAAGCCGCGGAGAGCGGGATGACGCTTGTTGCCGCCACGAATATGTCATTTGTGGGCGAGAAGCTCAGGGAGATCCTCGACGCCGCGGGAATTGACGATGAAGTCAAGTACAATGATGGCGATTACCCCGTTCCAGAGCGGCTTTGGGATCATAGTGGCGACGGTCAGACCGGACCGGAAGCTCCGGTTAGTGTACAAATCACTTTCAACGTCACGCCGGAGAATGCTGTAGTTAAGGTTTTTGGCAGCGGCAACAATGAAGTCTCCGCGCAATCGGCTAACGTATATTTGCTGGAAACCGGCGGTACATACACCTATACGGTCAGCGCGAGCGGCTACACGCAAAAAAGCGGAAGCTTCAACGTCAGTGCGGCGCGTACGTACACGGTAGCTTTGGAACTAACTAATCCGGATTATGCTCCCGGTTGGGCAAAGTGGCGGCCCAGCTTTGGAATATACATCACAAACCGCGACGGAACAACCGGCACAAGAATCGGCAACTGGAATTATGACACCGCACAGCAAACCTACGTAGACACAAACGGTAACAAATCAGAGCTTATAACAGATTTTAGCTCCAGCCCGCTGTTGTTCTCCGGAGTTGACCGCAAACCCGCTGCGAGGTTGGGCGTTGTGCTGGAGGGCATTTATCCAGAGGCTATAGTTGATTACTACAACTCCGCCAGCGGCGGCTCATACCCGGAAATCACGGCGGAAAATTACACACAGTTTATTATGAACTGCGCAACGAACTCGGTTGCAGCGGAGAATCCGTACACAAGCAACAGTCCCTTAAATCCCGGTAAATGGGATTGGTTTGGCGCGTTCGATTATCTGAGCGGTACTACTAGGTACTATTATGAGGACTTCCTGATTGGCGTAAATGATTGGGGCGACGCAACGAATAACGAAAGCGCGAACTACACAAACAAGCCCCTGGGCGCGGGACAGCAGGTGGATTCTATTCTGGCGGTCAAAAGCTACAACTCCCGTATTATCGAGCTTCCCTATGACGGCACGATTTCCGGTCTCGAGGACAGAAAAATAGATAGCAAAGCGGAGCTACAGAACGCCGTTGATTATCTGCTGTCCGTGGCGGACACGGAACTCGCCCTGCGTAACTTTGAGGGCATGGCACCGCTTGACCCCAGCTCCGGCGTATACGGTACGGGCAACCCGAGATTGCCGCTTGGCATGGACGGCTCGTATTGGATCGGCAGCGTGTGGATCACGCCGCCGTACCGCACCATCACATTTAGTGGCGATGCCGGCGTTATACTGACAGGCGCGGTAGACTACCCGAAGGCTCTTGCGGGCGAAACGGTGACATTCCACGTGAGCGCTCCGGCGGAGACAATCAAAAGCGTAAAGCTTGGCGGCGAAGCACTCACCGCGAACGCGCAGGGCGATTACAGCTTTACCATGCCGGATAGCAACGTTACGGTGACGGTTAAGACAACCGTGTCCTCTGACGCGACGCTCAAGTCGCTGACGCTGAGCGAGGGTACGCTCTCTCCGGCGTTCAGCCCAAGTGTTACAAGCTACACGGTAACAGTTGCAAACAGTGTATCGGATTTAACAGTAAATGCTTCTGCGAATGACATAAACGCGAGCGTCAGCGGTGCGGACTTGCACTTACTGACAGTTGGGGTTAACACGATCGCAATTACGGTTACTGCCGAGGACGGCATTACAACTCAAGTATATACTATAACAGTCACACGCAAAAACGGCGGAGGTTCAAGCGGCGGAGGCGGATCAAATGCTCCGGTTACGAGTCCGTCACCCGACATAAGTCCGCAACCGTCTGAAACACCTGTGCCGACGGCACAGCCCATTAAAGATATAAAACCAGTGACGGACGAAACCATCAAAGAGACGGTCGCAAAATACGATGACATTCATTCATCCTCTTGGTTCGCAGAAGCGGCGGCATTCACAATCAGCAACGGTTTGATGTCCGGCACGGAAGAAACTACATTTGCTCCGCTGTCCCTAACCACGCGCGCAATGATTATTACTGTACTTGCACGAATTAGCGGCGAGGACACTAACGGCGGCGATACGTGGTACTCCAAAGCCGTCGAGTGGGCAAAAATACAAGGTATTTCTGATGGAAGCGCGCTGAACGACAAAATAACGCGGGAACAGCTTTTAACAATGTTATGGCGGTTTTCAGGAGAACCAAAGGCGAACGCTACTTTGTCATTTGCTGACACGGGCAAAATCAGAGGCTATGCTTCGGAGGCTGTACGGTGGGCTGTCGAACAAGGTATAATCACAGGTTATGAAGACAATACTTTCCGTCCGCAAAACAGTGCGACACGTGCGGAAACCGCTGTTATTCTTCAACGCTGGCTCAATAAATATATATAGCCCTTTACAAATTTGTGTAATACGATGCGGCGGTCTCTTTTTGCAGACCGCCGCATCACGTATGCACGAGAAGTCAATTCGTCTTTTTGATATTGGTATAAAGGTCGCACAAATGCGATACCAACGGATTCAAGCAAACTGCATTACTGTGCTTAACCTTTTATCATCTCTATTAACCGGTCAAACAAGAACCCCGTATCAAGCGGACCGCCGCGCGCTTCCGGGTGAAACTGCGCGCTGAATCCCGGAAAATCAGTGTAGTCTATCCCTTCGCAGGTACCGTCGTTTATGTTGACATACCGCAGCTTCGCTCCGTGCGGAAGCGAATCAATACTAACCTCATAGCCGTGATTCTGACTGGTAATAAAAGTCCGTCCTGTTTCCAAATCGCGAACCGGATGGTTCGCTCCGCGATGCCCGTACTTCAGCTTCTCTACTTCTGCTCCGCGAGCAAGCGCAAGAAGCTGATGTCCAAGGCAAATCCCCATAACAGGAATGCCGCTGTTGCTGAGTTTGCTTATCTCCGCGATAAGAGCAGTATTTTCGCGTGGGTCGCCGGGACCGTTACTAAGCAAAACCGCATCCGGTTTTTCATCAAGAATTTGCTCGCAGACCGCATCGCTCGGCATGCGGACAACCGTAGCTCCGCGTTTAAGCAGATTGTCAACTTGTGCAAGTTTTAAGCCGAAATCCCAAAGCACAACGCGCTTACCGCTAACGCTGTCTCCTAATGGCTTTAACTCCTCGCGCGGGTAATCGCGTACTTGCCCTAAAGCGCCTGCAACCTCATATTTTTTCAGTTCTTCAAGATTAACACTGTCCGGGTCAAGTGTAATTGCGCCGTTCATCACGCCGCGCTCACGCAGGATACGCGTAAGCTCACGCGTATCTATCCCGCAAATAGCCGGAATTCCGCGCGATTTCAAAAACTCTGATATAGATCCCTCGCTGCGGAAATTGCTTGGTTCTTCACTCGGCGTTTTTACGACATATCCGCGCACATAACTGCGTCCGCTTTCCTCGTCCTCACGGTTAACGCCATAGTTGCCGATAAGCGGGAAAGTCTGCACGACAATCTGACCGGCGTAGCTGGGGTCGGTAAGCGTTTCAAGATAACCGGTCATAGACGTTGTGAATACAACTTCCCCGACCGTCTGCGTTATATCAGCTCCGAACGATTCGCCCTCAAATATCCTGCCGTTTTCAAGTATCAAATATGCTTTCATTTAACTCCTCCCGCTATAATCACCGCATTGTCCAAATGTTGCGGTCATTTGTTCTCTTCGTATGTCTTCAAAATGCCGAGCGCTACCTCGCGCTTGGATACGCGCCTGTCCATTGCCTGACGCTCAAGAAATTTATGCGCCTCCGGTTCCGTCATTTTAAGGTTTGTCACCAGAGTAAGCTTTGCGCGGTCAATCAGCTTCGTATCCTCAAGTTTAACGGTCAAGCCCTCTATACGGCTTCGCAGTGAGCGCAGGGTTTTAATTACGTAGCCGAACACCGCACTGTTTATCGGCTTCGCTAAAGTTATTACTCCGCGCGGCTCTGCAATCGTGTCCGTCTGCTCATAACGCTCTTTTTTGACTATAAGAAATGTTATTGTTTTCTTCGCCGCGCTGATAGCAAAGCTCGTTCCGAATTCGTCCTGCAACGGCGTATCAACGATTAAAAGCGTATAGTTTATCTGCGATAAGCACACCGAAGCCTCCTCCGCGGAGCATACTACTTCTATCTCGGCGTCAGGGAAAAACTCGGAGAAGAATTTACCCCCTTTCTCACTGCCGGAGACTATCAATACACGTTCGGACATACAAATTAAAAATAACGGTCAACAAAAAATCTGTGATACTCAATTGTGTGTACACGTAAAGTTTACAATCTGTTCGCGTTTAACTCTTGACATTTAACTCGGCTTGTGATATAATTCGCATATATCAAATCCTAATTATTGACGTACAACTGGTGATACGGGTTTTTGCTGTCCGGAGTAAGCAGAATATAATCATCGGCAAGGAGCTTTGCCGCGTCGCCTCCGAAGTAGCCCGCAAACTCCTCCAACAGCGGTTTAAGTATTGCCTTATCCTCTGCCGCAGCGGTTTTTACCGAGACCTGAGGCGGTATCTCTTCCGGAACCGCAGTGCCCCGTATAAATATCTTGCCGCCGTGCATTCCCGTTCCGGTGAAACGCCCGATTCGCTCGTCATTCAGGCACAGCGCGACAAGGATTCCTCCTGCCATATACTCACCAAGAAAATTACCGGAGCCCCCTCCGAAAACTATGGTCGGGAACATATCCTTGTACTGCTTCATATGGATTCCGGCACGGTATCCCACGCCCCCGCGAATGTACATCTTACCGCCGCGCATTCCGTAACCCGTTGCGTCGCCGGAGCTTCCGTAGATTATCATCTCGCCGCCGCTCATCGTATCACCGGTTGCGTCCTGCGCGTTGCCGTTGACGACTATTTTATCACCGCCGAGATAGCATCCAAGCGCGTTGCCGGGCGTACCGTTTATCGTCAAGTTAAGCTTTTCGCGACCTGCGCCGATATAACGCTGGCCCTCACAATTGTCGATTGTTATATCGCCGTTGCCGCCGTCAAGCTCGGCGCGAATAAGCTCGTTCAGGGTCTGAAAGTGCATTCCTTTTGCATCAATCGTTTTCATTATCTCTCCACCCCCGCAAGTTTTTTCTTACGCGCGTCCGCGGCGAATCCTTTAAGGCTCGCACGGTCTTTGATTGACTCAAAGTCCACCGTATCAAGCGGAGTTTTATCTTTTATCAGATTAGTGTAAATTCCCGCGCGGTCAAGCACACTGTGGTCGTGAATATCATTACCGCCAATAAGGATAAATCCTTTCAACAACCCTGCGTCCCGGCAAATAAGCCTATAGCTGCCGTCATCGCCGAACACTTCGTGCTTTTCCCCGATATAGCTTCCCGCGCTGAGTATATGTTTGCCCCAAAACCCGATCGCGTTCATCGGCATCGCGCTGTCATACGGTTTATCCTCTAACCCGGCGGCGTTTCGTCCTGCTGCATATCCCTGAGCGTACGCGTTCGGCAGAAGCGCAAGTATCTTTGCCTGTTCCGAAGTAATATCAAAGCTTTCCGTACAGTCGCCCGCCGCATAAACATCCTTTAACGATGTACGGCAGAACTGATCCGTTACAATTCCCTTATTGACGTCTCCTCCGGCGTCTTTAATAAGAGCAACGTTCGGACGCACGCCTACCGCCAGCACAAGTACGTCAAACTCAACTACTGCGCCGGATTTCATCACCGCTTTGTTACCGTCGAACTTATCCGCAGTGTCGCCAAGCATAAATTTAACGCCGTTCTGCTCTATCCAATTCTGCATTATCTTCGCCAGTTCGTCCTCAAGGATACTTGGAAGAATACGCGGCGCAAGGTCGCAGACCGTGATGTTCTTAGTCAGCTTGCTTATTCCCTCCGCGCATTTTAATCCGATAAGCCCCGCGCCGATGATGAACACGCGCGTATCAGCCTTAACGTGTTCCTGCAGGAACTTAGCGTCGTCAAGCTTCATAAACGGAGTTTTCAGAGGAACCGTTTCTAAGCCATTCATAGGCGGCACAAACGGCACGGAACCGGTCGAAACAAGCAGTTTATCATACTGAAGGCTGCCGGTATAGTCGTCTTTGCTCCAGCTAACTGTTTTCGCCGCCGCGTCGATTTGCGTAACGGTACAACCCAGCATTGCCGTAACGCCGTTTGCGGAATAGAACTCGTCCGGGCGGAATTTAATACGTTCCTCGTCCGTCTTGCCGAACAGCAGATAACTTATAAGCGGACGCCCGTAGGTATGATACGGCTCGTCAGAGATAATAACAATCTCCCAATCCTTATCAACAGCGCGCAAACCTTCCACCGCGCCCACAGCGGCGGCGGAGTTTCCGATAATAACGAATTTCTTAGCCATTACAGCGTCCCCCTTTCTTCGTAAACTATCGCGCGGTTCGGGCAGTGTTCCGCACAGGCGGGCGCGCCGACCTTATTCCGCAGGCAAAGTTCGCACTTCTGTACGACCTTACCGTCTCCGTCCGGCATTACGCATCCATAAGGACAAGTCAGTACGCAAGTAAAGCACCCCACGCACTTGTCCGGATTGTGTGTAACTACACCGTCCTCAACCGTAAGCGCTCCGGCAATACAACTCTTTACGCACATCGGGTCGTAACAATGACGGCATTGCACCGCAAAGTTGATTTTACCGCCGTCCGCGCCGTCCTCTACGCGGATACGGGGATGTATCTTCTTTCCGCGCAGATTCCTGACCATATCCTGCGCCGTAACCCCGCCCATATTGGCGTTAGCGCAATGATACTCGCAAAGATGACATCCGAGACACCATTCTTCGTTAACAAATACTCTCCTCATATGTTTTCACCCGCGTGCTTGATTCCTAACAGCTCAAGCTCTTTCTCATTTAGTCCGACCCCGCGCAGCATCAGGTGATTGCCGCGCAATGCCTCAATGGAGTTGATTCCCATTCCGCCCATCATTTCCATTATTTCATGCTTCCACGCGCTGACGAGGTTAACAAGCCGCTTATAGCCCCAATCGGGGTTAAGCCGTTTGACCAAATCCGGCTCCTGCGTCGCGATTCCCCAGTTGCATTTATTCAAATGACAGCTGCGGCACAGATGGCAGCCTAACGCAAGCAGCGAAGCCGTTCCTATATATACTGCGTCCGCACCGAGCGCGATTGCCTTTACTACATCGCTGCTGCTGTGGATACTGCCTCCGATTACGACGCTTACGTTGTCGCGGATTCCCTCTTCGCGCAGACGCGCGTCTACCGCCGCAAGCGCTACCTCAATGGGGATCCCCACATTATCGCGAATCCGGCTCGGCGCCGCGCCTGTTCCGCCCTTAAATCCGTCTATCGCGATAATATCCGCGCCTGAACGCGCGATTCCGCTCGCTATGGCTGCTACGTTATGCACGGCGCTGATTTTAACAATTACAGGCTTAGTATACGCCGTCGCCTCTTTAAGGCTGTAAACAAGCTGGCGCAAGTCCTCTATGCTGTAAATATCATGGTGCGGAGCCGGGCTTATCGCGTCGCTTCCCTCCGGTATCATACGCGTACGCGACACGTCCGGACCGACCTTTCTCCCGGGCAGATGTCCGCCGATTCCCGGTTTTGCGCCCTGACCCATCTTGATTTCGATTGCGGCGCCCGCCATCAAATAATCGCCGTGTACTCCGAACCGTCCGCTGGCAACCTGAACGATAGTATTCGGACCGTACTTATAGAAATCCTCGTGCAGTCCGCCCTCGCCTGTATTATAACATGTACCCAGCTCCGTAGCCGCGCGCGCAAGACTTTCGTGCGCGTTATAGCTTATCGAGCCATAGCTCATCGCGCTGAACATAACCGGTACGTCAAGTTCTATCTGCGGCGATTTGAACTTCGTAATGATTTTTCCGTTAGCGTCACGCTCCGGCTTCTGATTCTTCTTACCCAAGAACGTGCGCGTCTCCATCGGCTCGCGAAGCGGGTCAATAGACGGGTTGGTAACCTGTGAAGCATTGATAAGCATATGATCCCAGTATGTCGGGTAATCAAGCGGAGTACCCATAGCGCCTAACATCACTCCGCCGGAGTTTGCCTGCAAATAAAGCTCACGTATTTTTGTCTCGTTCCAGTTATTATTCTCGCGGAAACGGTTTTCACAGCGCCGGATTTTCAGCGCGTGCGTCGGACACAAACTGACGCAC
The DNA here is from genome assembly GCA_031288675.1 of Oscillospiraceae bacterium. Classification (GTDB taxonomy): domain Bacteria; phylum Bacillota; class Clostridia; order Oscillospirales; family Oscillospiraceae; genus JAISJH01. The sequence continues at coordinate 25,214 of JAITQY010000064.1, forward strand.
CTCTGACAGTTGACACAGTTTTCGTCACAGGCGAGCATTTTGTCAATGTCCGCGTCGTAGCTGTGGACTTTATTCGCGCACTGACGCTCGCATACCTGACAGCGTATGCACTTGTCATTGTCGCGAACGACCTCGTGTTCCGGACTTAAATAGATTTTTCCTTGTTCCATTATGTTATCCCTCTTAGGTGGTATGTTTTGAGAAGCCGGTTTACGCCGAACTCCGCATAAGGACTACACCTTAGAACTCCTTTCTTCTAAGCGAACTATAACGGCTTCGCCAGCGTCCGGCGCCCATACACGGTCAAGTTCCGGCTGTATCAGCCGTATCGCGCTCTCTTCGCTCGCGCCGTAGAATGTGCCGCCGTGTTCCGCAACTACCATTGACCGCAGCTTCAAACGGTCGCCAAGTACAAGCATTCCTCCGGTGAAACCTAATATAACGCTGAACGGACCGTTGATCAGCAGCGCGTGATACCGTTTCCGCAGGTATGTGTAATACTCTTTTTTATCATCCGGCATAAGGTTGATAGTAGACCAGAACGGCGCGGACACCACATCACAGGCTTCCTCAAGCGTAAGCCCTTCTTTGCGCGTCAGATAATCGAATATGTACGTAATGACTTCCGTATCCGTCATCAGCGAACACTTATATCCGAACATCTCCACGTTACGGCGGTTAGCGTCATAGCTGGAAATCTCACCGTTATGCACGATGGAGTAATCCAACAGCGAGAACGGATGCGCTCCGCCCCACCACCCCGGCGTGTTCGTAGGATACCGTCCGTGAGCCGTCCATGCGTAAGCCTCATAGTCGTCAAGCATATAGAACCGCCCTACGTCTTCAGGAAAAGCGTTCGCCTTGAATACGCCCATATTCTTGCCGCTGCTGAAAACCGCCGCTTTCTTGTCGAACTTCGTGTTGATAGAGAACACGCACTGCGCCGTGTACTCGCGCTCGTCAAGTTCGCTGCTGTCTAATTTAGCTTTTAGCGGAAGGATGAAGTAACGCCAGATTTTAGGCGCGTTAGTGATTTCCGGCATCTTACGCGTTTTGATTTCGCCCTGATTGGCAATTTCAAAATGTTCCTTTATGAAGTTCTCTGCGTCTTTTTGAAAGTTAGCGTCAAGATAGAATACGTGCAGGGCGTAATAGTCCTTGTACTCCGGGTAGATGCCATAGCCCGCAAAACCTCCGCCCAACCCGTTGCTGCGGTCGTGCATAAGCTCAATGGAACGAATTATCCGATCGCCGTTCTCGCGCGTTCCGTCTTTGTGAAATATTCCGGAAATTGCGCAGCCGGACGGGATGCGAACTTCGCCCTCCAATGGAATGTGTTGCGAAGTCATACTGTCTTTCCTCTCTTCAATTTATCGTGTGATAATAGTGTCGAAAATTATAGTTGTCTAATCCAGTAGTATAATACGATTTTGCAAGTTTGTCAACAAAAAATTTCAAACCAATATCAGTAGTTTTTACCGGATTATAGCTAACAGCAAATCCGTCTTCAAATTTTTGGTTGACAAAAGCTCCTGTCTGTGATATAATGTAAGGCGTTCAAAAAATGCCGGCGTGGCGGAATTGGTAGACGCCCGGGACTTAAAATCCCGTGTGAGTTAATCGCGTACCGGTTCGATCCCGGTCGCCGGCACCACACCCTGTTGTATCGAAAAGCGGAAATGCTGTATAATATTATAAGGAATAAGAAATGCTGAGATGGCTGCTTTTCGATATTGGTTCTACGTTGCTGGACGAAACTGACGCTATACGCGCTCGTGCAGAAACCTCTGTCGAAGCATTACGCGGAACTCCGCAGGAGTGCAATTTTGACACATTTTGGACGCTAATGAGCGAAGCGGCGGCGGCAGGGAACGCTCACCCATATCATAGCGTAATGAAAACTTTGGGTTCAGACGTCTTTATGCCGTGGAGAAAAGAACTGGAGTATCCTTATCCTGATGCTTTAGGATTGCTTGAGTTTCTTTATCCCCAGTACAGACTCGGAATCATTGCCAATCAAAGTGCGGGGGCAAGGCAGCATCTCGGTCGCTGGAACTTAGATAAGTATTTTGACGTAATCATCGCTTCTTCTGAGGTCGGTATAGCGAAACCTGATTTGCGTATATTTCAAACGGCATTGTCGCAAGCTAATTGTAATCCTGAAAATGCCGTAATGATTGGCGACCGCCTGGACAACGACATTTATCCGGCAAAACAACTGGGGATGAAAACAATATGGGTTCGGCAAGGCTGGGGCGGTATGCCTGAACCTGCTTCTGAAGAATACCAGCCGAATTATACGGCGTCGTCACTTACGAAAATCGTGCCTGCGTTAATCAAATTAACATCAACATCAAACCGGGATCAAATAATTTTATAATATTTATGACTTACAAACGCTTACCTCTTGAAACATTAGTAAACGCGCGCGACTTGGGAGGATTTCCCCTGCCGGGCGGCGTAGCTACGCAATTCGGGCGCTTCATCCGGTCGGAACTTCCGGAGCGCATAAACGAACACGATAAAAAATTCCTGAAAGACTACGGTGTGACAACCTCCGTTGATTTCCGCGGCTCGTTTGAAATAACCGAATCCCCGAGCACTCTGCGCGGAGAAGACTGGCTGCGCTATATTCACAATCCGCTGTGGAGCATCGAAGCGGCGCACGGAAAGCCTCAGCTGCCCGCCGTTACCGTCGTTGCCGAAGAGATTGAAACCGAACATTTCACCGAAGAGCAGAAAGCGGCTCGTCACCGCAGGAAACACGAACGCCGTCTTGACAGCATTGAATGGATAGCTGTATATATCGCAATGGCGGAGGAGAACAAGGACTGGGTACGCAAGAATTTTGAGCTGTTCGCGGAGACAGAAGGTTGCATCCACTATCACTGCATGACCGGCAAAGACCGCACGGGTATTTTTACCGCTATGCTGCTGAAAGCCGCCAGAGCGGCTGACGATGACGTTATTGCGGACTACTCCGTTTCGCAGATTTATCTGCGTCCGTTCTATCAGGTATTCCGCGAGGGCGATCCTGCGTTCCCCGGCGACCCGGATTTGACGCTGTCATTTTATATAACCAGTCCGGATACGATGAGAGGCTTTTTAGACCACATACACGGCGCATACGGAAATATGCGTAAGTATTTGAAAAGCTGCGGACTAACGGAAAAAGTAATTGATAACGCGCTGAAAGATCTGATATGACCGCTGTCCGGTAACGGCGGTCATTGAATAAAATATGAAACAGGGCAGGGCAATCTGTATTCCTGAATTATTAGCTTTATAAAATACGGTACAAAAAAATTTTCTTAAATAATTCCGGCAAAATTAAAAAAAGTGTTGACAAAGCCCATTTTGTCTGATACACTTGACACACCTGATACATATAACACTGTTATCAAACCTTAGGAAAGGAGTTTACGGAATTGTTTTTCATTGACACCAGAGCTCGAAAACCGATCTCCGAGCAAGTGCTTGACAATGCGAGGGAACTGATTATAACCGGCGTACTCGCGGCAGGAGAAAAACTGCCGAGTGTACGGGAATTATCAGAAAAGCTTGCCATCAGCCCCAACACCGTCCAAAAGGCATACCGGGAACTTGAACGTGACGGCTATGTATACAGCGCGGCGGGTTTAGGTACGTTCGTTTCCCCTCCGGAGCAATGGCGGAATAACACGGCATTACTAAAGCGACCTGCCGATGCTATGAAACGGGCGGTAACAGAACTTAGGATGCTTGGACAGACAAAAGAGCAGGTACTGCAACTGACAACAAAAATATATGAGGAGGCGGAACAGCGTGATAAGAGCTGAACACTTACACAAAAACTTTGACGACTTTGCGGCGCTGAGTGATATGACAATCAATGTAAAAAGCGGCTCTGTTTACGGATTGATTGGCGTAAACGGAAGCGGCAAGACGACGGCGCTGAAAACGATTACGGGCATTATACGTCCGGACGGCGGCGAAGTAGATTTCGACGGCGAACCGGTTTATGAGAACCTTAAAGTCAAGCAGAGAATGGGATTTATACCAGACGACCTGCATTTCTTCGGATCGTACACACTTAAGGACAGCGCGCAGTTCTATAAGCGGTTATTCCTGCGCTGGGATAACGGGCGTTACCGGGAAATGTTAGAACTGTTTGCGCTGCCGGAAAGCAAACGTCTGAGCCGGTTCAGCAAAGGGATGCTCAAGCAGGCGGCATTTATACTTACGATGGCGACGAAGCCGGACTATCTGATTCTTGACGAGCCGATCGACGGACTTGACCCGATCGTACGCAAACTTGTATGGAAGTACATAATGGCGGACGTTGCCGAGCGCGAGATGAGCGTTTTGGTCAGCAGCCATAACCTGCGTGAGATGGAGGGCGTATGCGATACGGTAGGCATCGTGGACAAGGGACGAATCGTATTAGAGCGCGACCTTGACGAGCTGCGCAGCGATATACATAAGGTTCAGGCAGCGTGGAGCAAACCTGCAGACAGCGAAGTAATAGGCAATGACTCTGATTTGAAGATTTTGCGTAGAGAGAAATCCGGCGCTGTGGAACATTTGATTATCCGCGCGAACCGCGATTTATTGGAAACTAAAATCGGAGAGCTTCAGCCGCTTGTATTTGACTTACTTCCACTGTCGCTTGAAGAAATTTTTATTTATGAACTTGGAGGTGAGCGTGATGCCCTCAAACAATTACTATTCTGAACCGGTCAGCAAGCAGAGAGAAAGTACGCTTGGGCAGTATTTTCAGCTATCCGGAGCGTGGATACGCGAAAATCTGAAGCGCTTCTGGGCGATACCGGCGTTAGGGATGCTGTTCTATTTCTTCACTTTTCTGTTTCCTCTGTTTGTTGAGGACGTATATCAAAATACGGAAAGCTATTTAAGAGACATTAGCCGGTTCCAAAATGCAGGGTTGGTGCTGTACTCCGTGCTGTTTCCTTTGATTGCGAGCGTCGCGCTTAACCGGTACCTGTATAGCTCAGGCTCGGTGAATACAATGCACAGTTTGCCTGTAACGAAGGGACGGTTGTGGCTAAGCAACCTTATCAGCGGATTAATTATGGTATGGCTGCCCGGAATAATCACATTTGCGGCGCTCATACTTGGCTATGCAAAATACGGTTATTCCGCCGGGATAGCCGCAAGCTTAGGGAAACTGCTATTGTGCAGCGCGTTTTACCTGACGCTGTTCAACCTTGCGGCAATGCTGACCGGAAATGTCCCTGTACATATAATCGCAAGCGGGTTCATCAGCGCGCTTCCCGCGGCGGTAGTGCTGATGATAATAGGTCTTTGCCAGACTATGGTATACGGTTATACCACGCGCGGCGACTGGGACGGAGTAATGCTTGCGACGTTCTTCCCGCCGATAGCCGCCGCGATAAATGATACCGGCGTGTTAACGGCGTCGCTGGACGGATGGTACTATATAATTGCGGCGGTTATGGCAATCGCGTTCTACTTTGCGGGGGCATATCTGTACAGCCGAAGAAAGCTTGAGCGCGCCGGTGACAGCTTTGCGTTTACGTTCGCGCAGGTTATCTTTGTCAGCTGCATAACTGTTGCGGGCGCATTGATTTTAGGCGCGCTGTTTTGGTCGATATGGGGCGGAGCGTTTCCGTGGAATATCGGAATGCCGGCAGGCGGAATAATCGCGTTTGTCATCGCAAAGATGGTCGGCGTGAAAAGCCTGAGAATATTCAGCAGGCGAAGCGCAGTTCATTTTAGCTTAACTTTTGCGCTTTTACTCGCTTTGCTGGGCATATTTGAGTTCGGAGCGTTCGGGTATGAAGAGCGGATTCCAGCGGTATCGGAGGTAGAGGAAGTCGATTTTCAAAGCTGGAATATCGTGCCATATTACTCCGTAGTGGGTAACAACAATTTTATAACGATGAAAGACCCCGAAACACTTGAAGCAATCAATGCTCTGCACAAGCTACTCGTTAAGGACTCGCCCTTGATCACAGAAGATTATGATTATTACCAAAGCAGTTTTGGTCTTACTCTTAATTACTACCTTAAAAACGGAAAATATATGACGCGTTACTATTGGGTTCCTCACTCTGTGTTAGAGGGCAGCGGTATATTAGAGCAAATCGTTATGAGCGGCGAATATCAAAAAGCAATGGGAATTGAGAATTGGATCGGCGACGCAAAAATAGAGGATTTGTCAATAAACCACTGGACTTATCATTATAACAGTAGCGTAACGCTTGGCTCCGCGGAGTATCAGTCATTCTTGAACGCGCTTCAGGCAGACCGCGATAAAATTGACTGGGTGTCGCTTATCGGTCAGGAGAACGATGATTCACCGTTGTTCCATATGAGCCTGTCAATTGACCGCAACCCGGAAATGGATACCTATGCGTATGATTACGCAGACGTCGGTATATTGGAAGATTACACGAATACGATCCAATGGCTGAAAGATAAAGGGTATTACGACATTTTAACGGCGTCAAACGAGATATATAGAGGTAATAATTGACGAATGATTAATCGGATGGCGCATGTGCTGTACAGCGCAGTTATCGGCACAACGGAGGTGAATAGCATAATCAAAGGTTGGTTTGTTTTCGCGGTCATTTCATCTACTCCTATTACAGAATAATATTGCACTGAACTTTCAGAAGAGAGGAGAATGTCTCCTCTCATTTTTTTGCAATTTACAACAAACAAAATTGCAAAAAGTAGTTGACAAACACACTGCGATGGTGTAATATAGAATGAATTTAATTGAAGCCGCAAGGAGATTTCATTTATGGACATCAGCGCCGTTCAAAAGGAATACGAATCGCTTAAAGCGAAAGGTCTCAAGCTTGATATGTCTCGCGGGAAACCCTCGCCGGAACAGCTTGATTTGTCGCTCGGAATGCTAACTATTAACGCATACAAGGATGAAACCGGCGCAGACGCGCGCAATTACAGTCACCTTGAGGGCTTGCCGGAGGCGAGAGAGTTCTTTGCACCGCTGTTAGGCGTCACGGCGGCAGAGTGCATCGTAGGCGGAAACAGCAGCCTGGAGCTTATGTACCACTGCGTTAATCTTCAGCCGAAGCGCGGTAAGTGGATATGCCCCGTACCAGGCTATGACCGCCATTTTAGAGTAACCGAAAAACTTGGATATGAGCTTATCAGCGTTCCGATGACGGCAAACGGTCCGGATATGAATGCGGTCGAGAAGCTTGCAGGCGATCCGGATGTTCAGGGTATTTGGTGCGTGCCTAAATATTCCAACCCTGACGGATACACTTACAGTGATGAAACCGTAACGCGTCTTGCCTCTATGAAAACGGCAAATCCGGACTTCCGGATTTTCTGGGACAACGCATATTCATTCCATTACCTTGATCCGGAGAAGCAGGATTATCTGCTTAACATTTTAGACGAGTGCCGCGCCGCCGGTAACGAAGACCGTCCGATTATTTTCGGTTCGACCAGCAAGATAACTTTTGCCGGAGCCGGAGTAGCCGCGCTCGGCGCAAGCGCGAATAACATTAAGGCGATAAGCGATTATTTAAGCGCAATGACAATCGGTTTTGATAAGATAAACCAGCTTCGCCACGTGAGGTTTTTCAAGGCGGAGGGCGGGGTTGATTCGCATATGAAAAAGCACGCGGCGATTTTGAAACCTAAGTTCCAAATCGTACTTGATATATTTGAATCGGAGTTCCGCGACTGCCCGGAACTTGCGTACTGGACAACTCCGCGCGGAGGATATTTTATCAGTCTGTTCCTGCAACCCGGCAACGCGAAGAAGGTGGTTCAGTTGTGCAAGGACGCAGGGGTAACGCTCACCGGAGCCGGAGCCGCATATCCGTATGGTATTGACCCTGAAGACAGGCACATTCGTATCGCGCCGAGTTATCCGAGCATTACGGAGCTTAATCAGGCGGCTAAACTGCTCGCGCTTAGTGTAAAACTGGTCGGAAGCAACAACTAAAGTTAACAGTTAATAATCAGCTGGAATTGGGCGGGGCTTGACCCGCCCAGTGTTTTATTGCGGATTTTGGCTTGCTCTGTCTTGCAATAACGGGTTTATTTCAGCAGATAGTAAATCAGCCCGTAGATAGCGCTGGCGGTCATACCGAATACGAGTACAGGTCCGGCGATTATAAACATCTTGGTACCCATTCCGGAGATAAATCCCTCCGTTTTGAATTCGATAGCGGGTGACGCAATACTATTGGCGAATCCGGTTATAGGCACAAGCGTTCCGGCGCCGCCGAATTTAGCGACTTTGTCGTATATTCCCAGCGCGGTTAGAAGTACTCCAAGAAATATCATTGTTATACTTGTCAGGGACGCAATAAGTTTGGCGTCCGAAACATGCCTTCCCAATAGTTCTACAACAAGCTGAGCGAACGCGCAAATTAGTCCTCCGGCAACAAAAGCTTTTAGTAAATCTTTCGCCAGCGGTGACGACGGCGACTTCCGCATAACATACTTTTTATACTCTTCGTTTGTCATCTTGTACATCATATACCCCTCCTCGTCCGGCTTTTATATAATAATAGTATTTGATTGTTTTTTACAAAATATGCACAAGAATTAAAGTACAAACAGCATACAAAAGGGTCGAGATAGTCGTTAGTCGGCAGTCAACAGTCGTGAGTAGACAGTGGACGAGGATGCGCCCTGTGGGGGACGTGGAGGAACGGCGGGCGAGCGGTGCTACATAGTCGGAAGTCAACAGTAGACAGTCGGCAGTGAACGGGGATACGTCGGGCGAGCGGTGCTCGCCCCTACGGTGGCGGGTTCACATTACAGAGATGTTAATCATTAACTATTAGTCATTAATCACTACGCGAGTATTATAGCACAATATTTCTGATTTGTCAAGAGATAAATTGTGTGCAATCGTAAATAATTTGTGAACAATTTCTTTAGTACAAAAATTAACGGAAGCTGACCACATGGGTCTGCTTCCGTTAATTTGATTATATTGTGGTTAGTTAGTAATAGTCTTTTCGTCTTCCGGATCAAAGAGGTGAATCTTATCCGTATCGAAAGAAAGCTTAATCGTATCGCCCATCTTGCAGTGTACCGAGCCTGTAGGGACAACAGAAATGAACTGAATGTCGCCGACAGAGAAGTACAAGTTAGTCTCAGCGCCGAGAAGCTCGGTCAGTTCTACCTGAACGTCAACTAAACGTTCCGGATTTGCCGCAAGAGATTCTTCGTCCGCATAGATAAAGTTCGGACGGATACCGAAGATGACTTTCTTTCCGTCGTATGTCAGAACGTTCTCTTTGTTTCCTTTGTCTTCCGGAAGAAGTACCTTAGCGCCGCCGAAGCTGAGGTAGGTCTTGCTGCCCTCACGGGTAAGAGTACCCTCCGCAGTGTTCATGGTCGGCGTACCGATAAATGTAGCGACAAAGAGGTTAGCCGGATTCTCGTACAATTCCTGAGGAGCCGCGACCTGCTGTACATATCCGTCTTTCATAACTACGATACGCGTACCCATCGTCATAGCCTCAGTCTGGTCGTGCGTAACATAGATGAACGTCGTCGCAAGCTTCTGGTGAAGCTTGATAAGCTCCGAACGCATTGAGGTACGCAATTTGGCGTCAAGATTTGACAGCGGCTCATCTAATAAAAACACCTTAGGGTTACGGACGATAGCGCGTCCTAACGCAACGCGCTGACGCTGTCCGCCAGAGAGCGCCGCCGGTTTGCGGTCTAAAAGGTGTGAAATCTCTAAAACTTTTGCCGCTTCATCAACGCGGCGGCGAATCTCGTCTTTCGGCATCTTGCGTATACGCAGACCGAACGACATATTCTCAAACACGGTCATATGCGGATAAAGCGCATAGTTCTGGAACACCATCGCAATATCGCGCTCTTTCGGCGGAACGTCATTGACCAAACGACCGTCGATAGATAACTCGCCCTGTGTAATTTCTTCTAACCCTGCGATCATACGCAGTGTAGTGGACTTTCCGCAGCCGGACGGTCCGACCAAAATGATAAACTCCTTGTCCTCGATTTCAAGGTTGAAATCAGATACGGCAACAACGCCGCCGGCATACTTTTTGTAGATGCCTTTTAAGCTTACGCTGGACATAGGTTTAGTACCCCCTAATCACAATATATATTGTTTGCATTATAGCACACGTTTTTTGAAATGTAAATTGTGAGTATTCACAATTTTTCTTACCCAAATTTGTGTACTTCAACTATGTAGTTCGGCAAATGGAAGTTAATGGGAATTTATCCTAATCTTATGATTGCTGAAGCGCGCTCAGGAATATAGATGGTTTTGAACTAAACGCAAATAAGCAGGTAATATCCTGCCTCTTTATGTTTAATTTGGCGCAAAGTATTTCCGCAGATTCCACAGCTGATTGCTACCTATCGGTTAATGAAAATATAGCTAAGTTCGCACCGCAGAAAGACAATCGGTATAGCGGACTTAGCTCGCTTCATCAGTTGAAAACTCTCCCTGATAGCCTGTAAAAATCAAAAGTCCCTTTCCGTTTCCCGCCGCAATAATATAGGCGGTACGCATCATTGCAAACTCCGCTCAAAGAGAGGTGACAATATAATCCGCTTCTTTTTTGACCAAACGCTTGTCGTACCCATCCAGCCAACCGGATTTGAGCAATTGTGTTGCCATACGATTAACTCGCTTTTGAATAATTTAAATATCTGTTAAGCGGCGATTTCACGTGAAACATAGTCGAACCCAATAGCTTTGAATTCATTTAAGGATGTAAATTGTTTATCCGCCATATTAGTAATTTGGTTACGATAAAAAGAGCTTATACCGCTGTTAAAATCATTATGCACAACAATGCTTCTAAATGGAATTTTATTTTTTTGGAACGACAAACAACTAATAACTACTTTTGACGCTTTTGTTTCCCCATTTACTCCGAAAATAAATAGCGGACGCGTTGCTTCAAATTTATAGTCAACAACAAGTTCCCGATCGTCAACGGGTGTAAAATCTTTATATATTTTGTAGTCGGAAAAATTTTTATCTATAAATTCATCCAAATAATCGTAAAAAAGAGACTGCACGACATGCCGCTGAAGCAAATCAATATTAGATATTTTCGCTACCAATTGGCTAAATTGTAAAATAGAT